>CAZJNL010001444.1:0-1657 GCA_964546515.1 uncultured Oscillatoria sp. | reverse complement strand
GAGAACTGGTAAGTCTCAAACGCTTCCGTCACTTCCCCAAACACCTCCGTCATCCGGTGCAGCAGGTAGCGGTCGAGTGCCGGCAATTTCTCGTAGGGAACCGCATCCTTTGCCGGGTCGAAGTCGTGCAAGTTGCCCAGCAAAAAGCGAGCGGTGTTGCGGATTTTGCCCCGGATATCCCCCAGTTGCTTGAGCATGTTCTTGCCAATCGGAACATCCGAGGAATAATCTACCGAAGACACCCACAGGCGCAGCAAGTCCGCACCGTAAGCCGGCTCCTCTTTTTGATTTTTGCCGCCCTCGATCACAATCTTCGGGTCAACCACATTGCCCAGAGATTTGCTCATTTTGCGCCCTTGCTCGTCGAGGGCAAACCCGTGAGTGAGGACGGTTTTGTAAGGGGCGCAGCCGTTGGTGGCCACACTGGTGAGCAAGCTGGACTGGAACCAGCCCCGGTGCTGGTCAGATCCTTCCAAATACATGTCGGCGGGATAGCGCAATTCTGGGCGCTGCGCCGCCACTGCAGCCCAAGAGGAGCCGGAGTCAAACCAGACATCCATCGTGTCGGTGCCTTTGCGGTAGGTTTTGCCGGTGTTGCGATAAGCCTCTGGCAATAGGTCTTCAACCGGCAGCTCCCACCAGGCATCTGAACCTTTTTCGGCTACAAGTGCCTGTACATAGGCGATGGTTTCTTCATTGAGAAGGGGTTCGCCGGTTGATTCATCATAGAAAACCGGAATGGGCACGCCCCAGCTGCGCTGGCGGGAGATGCACCAGTCGGAGCGATCCGCCACCATTGCGGTGATGCGGTTTTCGCCTTGAGCGGGAATCCATTTAACTTCTGCGATTGCCTTGAGGGCGGCTTCGCGGAAGCCTTCCACGGAGGCGAACCACTGTTCTGTGGCGCGGAAGATGGTGGGTTTTTTGGTGCGCCAGTCGTAGGGGTATTTGTGGACGTAGGGTTCTTCCTTGAGCAGGGAGCCGGTATCTGCGAGCGCCTGTACGACGGCGGCGTTGCCATCACCGAGTACGTTTAAACCGGCAAACTGGCCAGCTTCCGAGGTGAAGTTGCCGTCCTCATCCACCGGCGCGAATACCGGCAGCCCGTAGCGCAGCCCTACTTGGTAGTCTTCCAAACCGTGCCCGGGTGCGGTGTGCACTAAGCCGGTGCCCGAATCTGTGGTAATGTAATCGCCGCCGACGACAATCTCGCTGGTGCGCTCGTACAGCGGGTGCTTGTAGGTTGAGTGTTCAAGCGCCTCTCCTTTGACTGTGGAGAGGACTGTGAGACTGGTATTGAGGGTGGCGGCGAGCCGGTCAGCCAAATCAGCCGCGACAATCAGGTATTTTTGACCGGCAAGTTCGGAACCCGCTTCCACGACGGCATAGGTGAGCTCCGGGTTGACGCTCACGGCCAGGTTCGCCGGAATTGTCCAGGGTGTGGTTGTCCAGATCGCCACTTTCAGTTCCGGCAAATAAGTTTGCCATTCGGGGGGAACTGTGGGTGCCAGACTCACCATCTCAAAAGCGGCGTAGAGGCTGCGGGAGGTGTGAGTGGGGCGACCTTGGGAATCTTCGGGATATTCCAGTTCGGCTTCGGCGAGGGCGGTTTTGGAGCTGGGGCTCCAGTGCACTGGCTTGCGCCCCCGGTAGATGT
>CAZJNL010001443.1:0-1658 GCA_964546515.1 uncultured Oscillatoria sp. | reverse complement strand
GAGAGCTAAACTCTCACTAAATTCATCAAAATTGCATAACTCTCAATTAACAAATCCTTCACATTTACCAAACATGACCGGTCGCCGAACATTCTTGCAGCAGAGTGCCAGTTTATTCGGGCTAGTGGGATTGTCCCTCTTCGCCTGCAACACTGCCCCCACCGGCAACCCCAGCCAACCACAAAACGCAACCACCATGAAACTTCTCAGCACAGCATTTAACCCCAACGGCTTAATTCCCGCCAAACACACCTGCGATGGCCAAGACATCTCCCCGCCCCTCAGCTGGGACGAACCACCCGCCGGCACAAAAAGCCTCGCCCTGATTTGCGACGATCCCGACGCCCCCAGCGGCACATTTGTTCACTGGGTACTCTACGACCTCCCACCCCTCACCCAGCAACTGCCCGAGGGAGTCCCCAAACAGCCCAAACTGCCCACCGGCGGCATCCAGGGGAAAAACGACTTTGGCAGCATCGGTTATGGTGGCCCTTGTCCACCCACCGGCACCCACCGCTACGTTTTCAAACTCTACGCCCTAGACAAACAGCTCGGCTTGCAACCGGGCGCAACAAAAGCTCAACTCCTCAAAGCAATAGAAGGCCACATTCTAGCCACAGCCGAGCTAATCGGACGCTACGCCCGAAAGCGCTAGAAAGCCCACCCCCCCACACAACCTCCCTCTTCCTCTTGGCATCCTTGGCGTCAATGCGGTTCAAAAATCTCGCACAGCATTGCTGCCACAGACCACAACAGCTGTTACAATCCCCAAATAGGCTTGAACTACTGCACCTTGAATGACATCAGTTGTTGTTAAAATCACAGATGGCCCTCACATGCGCCACAAGCTTCGCACAGCTGCGGTTTCCAAACACAACTATTCCTGATTCAATATTGAGGCTAGAGTAGCACACACAAGTGACAGGAAGATAGCAGACCGTGCAAAAGCAGACTTTATTTGTACTCAGTTCCTTGCTGTTGGTAACAGTGGCAGCAACCCCGCAGCCGGACGCCCGAGCCGAAACGCCAGTCGCTCAAACCAACAGCAGCAACCAACAATTGAAGAACCTCCTGCGGCAAGCCCGCCAGTTCGTGGACAAAGGAGACTTGTACAGCGCCCTGGCAATTTACCAGCAAGCCGCCAGCTTGGACAGCAGAAACGCCCGGATTTTCTCTGGCATAGGCTACTTGCAAGCGCGTCAGGAAAACTACCAAGCTGCAGCGGACGCCTACCGGCAAGCCGTTGCCCTCGATCCGAAAAATGCAGATTTCCAGTACGCCTTGGGGTACAGTCTGGCCAATGCGGGAGACAATGCCGGTGCCGCATTTGCCTACAGTCGCGCCGCCTCCCTCACCCCCAACAACGTCAATGCTTTTCTGGGGCTGGGCGTGGTGCTGTTGCGATCCGGCGACTACAACACAGCCCTGAATGCCTTCCAACAAGTCATCGTCCTCGATCCCAAAAACTGGAAAGCGTATGAGTCGATGGGGTCAATGCTCGTACAGCAGCAACGCTATCAGGAAGCGATTCAAATGCTGCAGCAAGCCGCCCGGCTCGCTCCCAGGCAAGCCAGCGTGCTGGTGATTTTAGGCAGCGCCTTCGTGGCCCTGGGCAACCTGAACGCCGCTCGCTTGCAGTTTGAGCGAGCCGCCCAGCT
>CAZJNL010001442.1:0-1662 GCA_964546515.1 uncultured Oscillatoria sp. | reverse complement strand
ACCTCACTAATATGAAAAACCCTATAAAGTCAACCAGGCGCAGGCTCCCACATGACTGAGTGAGAAAACCTACTGGCTGGCGACCACCGGCGGCGGTTGTGCGGTGGTGTCCGGAAGTGAAACAAAATCGCTTAAGATGGCACTAAGCAATCTTGTCCAAGTTAAACAGCATGGTAGAACACCGCTTTCCGCCTTCCAGACTCCCCGCCCAACCCGCCGAGGAAGAAGAGGACTACTTTGAATACTTCTATGACGAACCGGGGAGTTCGCCGGGAACCCTCAGGCTTCCTCCAGACGCCTCACCGGCGACGATTGTTTTAATTGACTACAGCGAGACTAACGCAACTCGCACGCATTTGGAAAACCCGTTATCCTGCCTTCCTTACCTGGATACTGAGTCTGTTTCTTGGGTGGATGTCATGGGTTTAGGGAATGAAGAGAATTGGCGTCAGCTGGGTGAGGTTTTCAAGTTGCACCCCCTCGTCCTAGAAGATATCGTCAACATTCCCCAGCGCCCTAAAGTAGAGGATTACGAAGACCATCTGCTGATTATTGCCCAGATGGTGATGCCCAAGGACAGGAATCGGGGCTTCTGGATAGAGCAAGTCAGTTTCATTTTAGGGAAACATTACCTGCTCACGGTGCAGGAGGAAGCCGAACACGATTGCTTTAAGCCGGTGCGGGATCGCATTCGTGCCGGCAAGGGCACTATCCGCCAGCGAGGGCCTGATTATTTAGCTTACGCGCTGCTGGATGCGATTGTCGATGGCTTTTTCCCAGTCTTGGAAGACTATGGCGAGCGCATTGAGGAATTAGAGGATGAAGTGGTGACTAACCCAACCCGCAACACCCTGGGAAAAATCTATCAAATCAGGCGGGAGTTGCTGGCTCTTCGCCGCGCAATTTGGCCGCAGCGCGATGCGATTAATACCCTCATCCGAGATGGCAGCCCTTTGATTAGTGCGGCGGTGCGAATTTACCTGCGCGACTGTTACGACCACGCGGTTCAGGTTATGGATATGGTGGAAACATACCGGGAACTGGCTGGCGGGTTGATGGATGTTTATCTGTCATCGGTCAGCAATAAGATGAACGAGGTGATGAAGTTTTTAACGGTGATGTCCAGCATTTTTATCCCCTTAACCTTTATTGCTGGTATTTACGGGATGAACTTCAATACTGAAAAATCTCCCTGGAATATGCCGGAACTTAACTGGTATTTTGGCTACCCGTTTTGCTGGGCTGTTATGCTAACAATAGCAGCCGGTCTGGTCTACTTTTTCAAGCGTCGCGGCTGGTTCGAGAACTTCTCCCCCATCCGGGATGACTTAAAAAGGTAGGCGCATTCATGCCGGCTTAGCTGTTAGCGGTTAGCGCCAACCTGTTCTGATGAACGCAACATCAAGAAACCAGGCTCCTCAAAGAAACCTGGTTTCTGTCCGCCGCCCGCTATAGCAGGTTAAAATTCTTTGTGAAAGCCTCTCTCTTCCCTTGGCGCTCTACCCTGCGGGAAGCAGCTAGCTCGCTATCGCGAGCCGCTTCGCTAACTCGTCTATGGCGTCTTGGCGGTTTATAAAAAAAATCTTTTCACTCTCAGAAAAGTGCCCGCCGCAACCTGCCTCTTCCTCTCTCCCTGACCGGCAAGTACAAATTCTCATGCGG
>CAZJNL010001441.1:0-1663 GCA_964546515.1 uncultured Oscillatoria sp. | reverse complement strand
GATTGGGGCTAACCTCACATACAAACGCAAATAGTTATATTTTTCTGCCAGCTTGTTTTGAGCGAGTACCACTTCTTCTGGCCCATCGAGACCGCCCCGCTTGCGACAAAAAACATTATAGTTCTTTCCCGCTTCCGTGCGCCAATAATAGTAAAAATACCCCTGGCGGTAAGGAACAGAAAGTTCGGTTTCTTGAAGGCGAGCGAGCATTTCATCATAGAGACTGGCTTGCAGTTCCTCAGTGTCCCGCATCATCAAGGCCGTATAGGCGTTTTCGGCTTCCAGATATGCAATGAGTTTTGGATCGTTGCGGTCGCGCATCCAAAAGTAGTTGTCGGTGCGCTCATCTCCATGACATGAAAGGATATGAGGAGATTTTGGGGCTGTAGGGGGAGAGGCTTTCGCAGCAGAGTAATTTTCTTGATTCATCGAAGTAAATATTGTTTCAGGTGCTTTCAGTTCCCCCCCTTTGTAGGGGCGGTGCCACCCACGGAGACCGCCCCGGGTAGGGGCGGACCGCAAAGCGTGCAACTTGTTAACGAACCGGACAGATATTGAAATATTTTAGCTCTCCAGTCCGTAAAAGCGAAGGGGGTTATCCCAGAGAATTTGTCGCACGGTTTTCTCGGGGAGCCGGTCGCTGAGCCCTACCACTTGGTCGATAACGTCCGGGTGGTGGTCTATGTGAGGGAAGTCAGAACCGAAGATCAGGTTATCGCAGCCGATGTAGCTGAGAATCTCTGGCAGGTAAGGCTCAGAAGGTTCAAACGAGATAAAGCACTGCCGGCGGAAATACTCAGACGGCTTCATCTTAACACGATCTTTCACTTCCCAAGCCAGCTGGCTGTACTCCGAATCCAGCCGCCACAGCCAGTAAGGCAGCCAGCCGCAGCCTGACTCCAGAAAGCCCACCCGCAGCTCGGGGTGGCGCTCCAGCACCCCCCCTCAATCAGGGCCAGCAGGGCCATCATCTGTTCCATCGGGTGAGAGCAGGCGTGTGTGGCAAAACGGGTGCTGAACCGGTCGGAGCCGGTGGTTGGCAGCTGGGAATGGGTGCCCTCGTGGATGCTGACTGCGATTCCCAGGCGCGAGCACTCGCTCCAAAAAGGCTCGTATGCGGGGTCAGAAAGCAGCCGGCCCTTCACCGGGTTGGGCCGCAAAACAACCGCTTTCCATCCAAATTCCGCAATCCGGCGCAATTCTGGCACCATCTCTTCCGGGGAGTGGGGGTTAATCGCGCCCACCCCTCGGAGAATTTGCGGGTCATAGCTGCAAAAGTCTCGCAGCCAATTGTTGTAGGCGCGGACGAATGCGCCAGCCAGTTGCGGCTCCATTGTATCAACGGCAAACAGCCACAGCCCCATCGTCGGATACAGGAACGAGACATCCGCCCCCATTTTGGCGATTGCCTTGACCTGGGACTCCGGATCGTAGCTGGAGATCCCATAGCTGGTTATGTCCCGCAGCATTACCTTCAGCCCAACCTCAAGCAGTTCGCGGGATACTTTGCGATAAATTATCTGGCCATCGACTTTCATCTCTGGCGACGGTGCCCGGTTTTTAAATGCCGGTTCGAGGTACTTCTCCCACAGGTCAATGGGCTCGAGTACGTGGCAGTCCGCATCTATAATTTGATATCCCTTAAGCATGGGCCATCCCGATT
>CAZJNL010001440.1:0-1664 GCA_964546515.1 uncultured Oscillatoria sp. | reverse complement strand
CGGTTGGAAAAACTGCTTGGAAGTTACATCGGAGCTTGACATCGGCTTGAAAGCTTAGAATTTTGGTACTGTTGTATTAGCCTAGCGGACAGCACTAGCATTTGACTGTCACCAATGATATGACTTTCAATACTCGTAGGGATTCTTGGGTTTTGAAATCTGCTTGAGCGAACTGGCTTCGATAGTAAGTTGGCGCTTATTCGCCAGCGTTTCAGTAATCATCTGACCTTCGATTTCCAGCCAGCTGTCGGGCGGATAAGCAGTGCGGCTTTGGGGCAACTTCACCGGCAGCCCCACTGGATAAGCGTCTGCAGCGCAGCAGGTGAGGACAAACCGAGCCAGCAGCAGGTACTGCTCGGCCAAGTTGGGAGGATGGATGACAAATCCCTGCACTTTCACCTTTTGGCCGGTGTAGTCGTCTGGTTCGGGATAGACATTTAACGTCCGCACCCAGTCAATCAGCGAGCGCTCCTCGGGGCGGGTGGCGGTGCGAAACGCTTGCGGTTGCGGTCGCGTTACAGACAAAATGTCCGTCAGTCCCCGATCGAGAGCCGTTTGGCTGGCAAAAACCTGGGGCGTAATCGCTATACCCAGAATCGCCGTGACTAGCAGCAAAACGCTGCCCAAACCGGGGGGAAACAAACTGATATGCCCGTCAGTGGGACTGACCGGCGCAGAGGAAAATTTGCCCAGTCGCCGCAGGAGTTGCAGTGCCCTCAAAGTGCTGATGCCTATCAAGGCAAAACCTGCAGCGACCACCAGCCAAAAATAATTCGGGTGAATCAGCAGGTACAACTTGTCCGTGAGCCAGTATTTCACCAGCATAATGCCCCAAGTTCCGATGGCAAAAACATCCAGCCAGGGCAGTAAAAAGTTATTATCTTTGTTTGAGCTTTCAGTCGGTTTCATCAGCGCACACAGGTTCTATATTTACTCTCGCACTCTCTTTCCTTTGCACTTTGTAGGGTGCGTTCTGCATCCCTCTCGCACTCTGTACGGTGCTTCTCCTGAAGCGGAACGCACCCTACGAATGCTGTACCGTGGTTCTCCTGAAGCGGAACGCCCCCTATTTTGCACTGTTTCGGGTGCGTTCCGCGCCCCTCTCAGACTCTGTACCGTGGTTCTCCTTAAGCCGAACGCACCCTACTTCTTTAATATTGCTCGCCCACTTAACTGAAATGCAAATTGAGAGCCAGGGTCAGCAAAAAAGTCAGCTGAGCGGCAAGAGCGAACAAGTAAAACACAGCCTTTCTCTTGAAAACCATCATCATCAGCCCAACGCCTTTGAGGTCAATCATCGGCCCAAACACCAAGAAAGCCAGCAGGGAACCGCTGGTAAAGGTGGAAGCAAAAGAAAGGGCGAAAAATGAATCCACCGTCGAACAGATGGAGACGACTGCTGCCAGCACTAGCATAGCAACAATAGAAGTCACCGGCCCCTGGCCCAGCGAGAGGATGAGGTCGCGGGGAGCGGCTACTTGAACAATGGCGGCGATCGCGCTCCCCATCACTAACACTGCGCCCAACTCCCGCAGCTCCTGCACTGTATTGTCCAGCAACAGCCGCAGCTTGTCTGCCAGCGGTTTCTTGGCGGTGCTGTAGGCGAGCGAGGTTGCCTGCAGCAGCGCCGCGTCCAGGCGCACCGCCGCTCCCGGCTCGCCCAG
>CAZJNL010001439.1:0-1665 GCA_964546515.1 uncultured Oscillatoria sp. | reverse complement strand
ACCGCTGCTGCTTGTTGCGAATCTTATGTGGCAGCGCCGGCAAAATCCCAAAATTCGGCGGCATCGGCTGGAAATGCTTCGGCTCAGCCGAACTGATGAACGCAAACAGCGCCCCCATCATCCCAGTTGCAGGCATTCTCACCGGCTCCAACCCCAGCGCCAGCCGCGCCGCATTCGTACCCGCCAGCCAGCCACCCGCCGCCGCCGCTGTGTACCCCTCCGTACCCACCAGCTGCCCCGCCGCCAGCAGCGTCGGGCGTTTCTTGAACTGTAGCGTAGGATACAGCAATTCCGGCGAATTTATGAATGTGTTGCGGTGCATCACCCCCATGCGCACAAACTCCGCATTTTCCAGCCCCGGAATCATCCGAAACACCCGCTTTTGCTCGCCCCAGCGCAGATTCGTCTGGAAACCCACCATATTCCACAGCTGCCCCGCCTTATCCTCCTGGCGCAACTGCACCACCGCATAGGGGCTCAAGCCGGTGCGCTCATCCACCAGCCCCACCTGCTTCAGCGGTCCGTAGCGCATCCTATCCTCCCCCCGCTTAGCCATCTCCTCAATTGGCAAACAAGCCTCAAAAAACTTCGCCGTCTCCCGCTCAAACTCCTTCAATTCCGCCTGTTTCGCACAGCACAACTCGCGCCAAAAGTCAAGATACTGCTCTTTATTAATCGGGCAATTGAGATAAGCAGCTTCTCCCTTGTCGTAGCGAGAGGCGCGTAAAATGATATCATAATTAATAGATTCTCCCACAACAATCGGGCTGGCGGCGTCAAAAAAGCTCAGGTATTCCATGCCGGTGAACCGCCGCAAATCTTCAGCCAAATCGTGACTGGTAAGCGCACCCGAAGTTAGCACCGCAATCCCTTCTGGGGGAATTTGCCGCACCTGACACCGGCGCAACTCAATCAAAGGGTGACTGGCGAGAGTTTCCGTCAAATCGCGGCTAAAAACAGCCCTGTCCACCGCCAAAGCGCCACCGGCAGGCACCTCACGAGCGTCCGCCTTGCGGATAATAATAGAACCCAGCCGGCGCAATTATTCGTACAGCAAACCGGCAGCTTTATCATTTGCCTTCGCGCCGAAAGAATTGCTGCAAACCAGTTCAGCAAGCTCGCCGGTGTGGTGAGCTGGACTCTGGTGTTCGGGGCGCATTTCGTGCGGAATCACGGGGATGCCAACTTGCGCAATTTGCCAAGCAGCTTCCGTGCCGGCGATCCTGCCACCAATCACATGAATCGGCTGTCTTTCCGTCATTTTTAGCTCTCACCTCTCAGCTTACTGTTTTTTTTCTCGTTCCCAGGCTCCGCCTGGGAACGAACCCAAGGGAGGCTCTGCCTCCCTTATTTCTGCCTGGAAAATGAAATATGGTGGAGAAACGAGGCGGATCCTCATTCGTGGGAGGTGCCCGGGCGGAGCCTGGTACCCAGAGTAAATTTTATTGTAGAGAAGCGATTTATCGCGTCTCCCCACCCCGGATTTTTCTGATTATTCTCGTTCCCAGATCTAGCTGGGAACCAGAGTAATATCATGTCCTTGAACTACCGGACAAATGCGACAACACCCCCCAACCCCCTCGACCACAAGGGGAGAGGGGGAGCAAGATAAAGACTGGGTTTTTTTCCCCCTCTCCCTTCATGGGAGAGGGGGGTTAGGGGGGT
>CAZJNL010001438.1:0-1668 GCA_964546515.1 uncultured Oscillatoria sp. | reverse complement strand
AGCCAGAGGAGAAAGCCAGAACACCCAGCCGGCGCGAGCTTGAGTGCGGTCATAAGACGGCGCAATGGCAAAATTCAAAGCAAACCGAACCGCCAGCAGAAATAAATTCAACTCTAATAAGAAGACAGGGGGAGAGGGGGCAAAAGAGAGCTCTGGAGACAGCACAAAACTGAGGGCGACCGGCACAGGCATTCCCTGAACCGCCAGCAGCAGCCACAAATCCCCCCAAATCTGCCCCGGTGAGGAAGCGTCCTTGAGGTCGAGCGAGCGCCCCCACTCCCGCCAAGTCTCAGCTGCGCCTTCGTACATCCGCACTTTCAGCAGCTTAGCCCCATCCAGGAAGCCCACCTTAAACCCCTGCGCCGCTGCGTTCCGCGCCAGCGTCACGTCATCGCAAAAGGAACTGCTGGCGCTGCTGTAGCCGCCCAGTTGCGCCAGAACCGACCGGCGCGTCAGGAAACACTGGCCATTGGCCATCACCCGTTCCGGGCCGCTGCTGGGAGTGCCGGTGGGGCCAAACCGGTAAACTAGCGTCAGCAAAAGTGCGGGTTGCAGCCACAGTTCCCCCGGATATTTGAGGATAAATTGCGGCGAAAGGGAAACCATGTCATAGCATTCCGCCTGAGCAGTTTTTATTAAACCGGCAGCCAAACCGGGATGGGGCTGGGTGTCGGCATCAATGCCGAGAACCCACTGACTCCCCTCGGAACTGTGCGTCAAGCCGGTGTGCAGCGCCCAAGGGCGACCCACCCAGCCAGGGGGCAAAGGGTCGTCCTCAATTAAGCGAAACCGGGGATCTTTGGAACCGGCAGCTTTTACGAGTTCCTGGGTGCCGTCTCGGGAGCGGCTGTCCACAACAATAATTTCCCGGACTTCGTAGCTTTGCTTGGTCAAACCGGCCAGAGTTGGGCCAATTCGCTCTGCCTCATTGAGGGTAGGCACCACCACACTGACTGCGCCCAGCAAGTCTGGGGTTGGCGGTTGGGGTTCTACGGGAGGCTTGCGGCTCGGCCCTTTGAGCAGCCGCGACAGTAAAATAGCGACTGCCGGTAGCTGGAGCAGCAGCAATCCTAGAGCTAGTCCACTTGTTAATGTTTCAGTCAATTGTGTGCAAGGGGCGTGATTTTGTTTGGGGAGCAAATACAGAGCGATTATAATTGATTTGTGAAAATTATTTTTTTTATAAACCGCCAAGACGCCAAGATGCGCCAAGGAAAGAAAAGAGAGAGAATTTCACAAATTATTTAGAACTGCTATAGAGCATGGGTCAAGTGTTGGTTTTTGGGGTTGAGAAACCGGGTTTCTTTGCCAAAATCCACCGTTAGTTGCGAGCTTCATTTCCAGAGAAACCCGGTTTCTGGGATGACTTGACCTGAGAGCTAGGTGGGGGGGTGGCTTCTGTGAGTCCCTTGCAGGGACTGAAATTTCAGCCACCGCCACACCCGGGCGGGTGTCCGCCAAAATTTACAGGGGTGCCACCGGAATTTTAGTATTGAGGACGGGGGCTTTGTCAGGAGCGCTGACTGTGGGAGCAGGTTTGGCCACCCACCACAGAGCCAGGGCGGGAACCACACCCAGCAGCACGCTCAGGGCGGTGGGAATCCAGAACCGGCTGTCCAAAGCAACCACGGTGATAATGGCACCGAAGGCAAAGTTTACCAAATAAAC
>CAZJNL010001437.1:0-1668 GCA_964546515.1 uncultured Oscillatoria sp. | reverse complement strand
AGACAAGGGTTTATCGCGTCTCTCTACAATGCCGTCGCAACCGTTCATGATATCATCCAGAAACCGGGTTTCTTGAAGAAACCCGGTTTCTTGAAGAAACCGGGTTTCTCACCTAAAGTCCCTCCGGAACCGAACCCAGACAGCGAATGGCTTCTAGCAAACCCCTAGCTTTGTTCAGGGTTTCCTCGTACTCTTTTTCCGGGTCTGAATCCGCCACCAAACCGGCACCAGCTTGCACTGAAACCGTATGCTTGCCATTGCCAGCGGGGCGGACAACCATCGTGCGAATTGCGATCGCCGTATTCAGCTGTCCTTCAAAATCGTAATATCCGTAAGCGCCGGAATAAGGGCCACGCCGGCACCCTTCCAGCTCGTGGATAATCTCCATCGCCCGAATCTTGGGAGCGCCGCTCACCGTGCCGGCGGGGAAGCTCGCTTTCAGCAAATCCCAGGCGGTTTTCTCAGGAGCGAGCACCCCGCGCACGTTGCTGACAATGTGCATGACGTGCGAGTATCGCTCTATCACCATTAATTCATCAACCCTCACCGAGCCTTTTTTGCAGACTCTGCCCAAATCATTGCGCCCCAGATCCACCAGCATGACATGTTCCGCCACTTCTTTGGGATCTGCCAGCAACTCTTTGGCCAGGGCTTCATCTTCCGCCGGCGTATTGCCCCGCCGGCGAGTACCGGCAATCGGTCGCAGCGTGGCCAGTTGGCCCCCATCTGGGGTTCGATCGGCTTTCACCATCACTTCCGGGCTCGATCCAATAATTTGCCAGTTGCCGAAGTTGAAGTAAGCCATGTAAGGCGAGGGATTGATCAGGCGCAGAGAGCGGTAAAGTGCAAACGGATCGCCGCTGTACTCAGCTGCGAGTCGCTGCGAAATAACCACTTGAAAAATATCGCCCGCTTTGATATAATCCTTTGCCTTTCGCACATTCTCGCAGAATTGCTCCTTGGAAGTGTTGCTGGTATAAACCAACTCCTGCTCCCCTGCTCCCCTGCTCCCCTGCTCCCCTGCTCCCCTGCTCTCTGGCGGCGTCCACGGCAACAGCGTGTCCTTGCTCGACAGGGGCATCTGGAGTTGGCTCACCAGTGTTTTAACGCGCTGGCAAGCTGCCTCGTAAGCCGGCGCAATATCCCCACCGGCATCCCGCAAGTCGGCGTAGGAGACTGCCCAAATCTTGCGCTTGACCTGGTCAAAAATCAGCAGGCTGTCCACCTGCACCCACAACCCGTCCGGCAAATCTGTCTCAGCTGGCGGGTTAACCGGCACGCGGGGTTCAATCCAGCGAATCAGTTCGTACCCCCAGAAACCGAACAGTCCGCCCACTCCAGGCGGCAGCTGGGGGATTTGAACCGGGTTAATCGGTTTGAGGCAGTTAGACAAAATCTCAAACGGGTCGCCCTCAAACACCTCCACCGCGCCGGTGCGGTGAGTTTGGGTGGTGCGGTTCCCTCTCGCTTCCAGAACCCAAAGCGGATCGCACCCCAGCAAACTGTAGCGCCCAATTTTCTCCCCGCCTTCTACCGATTCCAGCAGGAAGCTGTAGGGAATGCCTGCGCACACCTTGTACCAAGCCGACACCGGCGTATCCAAATCCGCTGCCGAGGGCGCAAGAGCCTTCCCCCAACCCCCACTCCTGTCAAGTTCGGTTGTTTTAC
>CAZJNL010001436.1:0-1670 GCA_964546515.1 uncultured Oscillatoria sp. | reverse complement strand
CCAGAGACCGGCATATATCCCCTGATGTTCGAGGAGTTCTTCGTGCCGGCCCCACTCTACCAGTTTCCCACCCTCCATGACATAAATGCAATCGGCATTTCGCACAGTGGAGAGCCGGTGAGCAATGGCAATAGCAGTCCGGTTCTGGATAATCCGCTCCAGAGAGCGCTGAATCGCGGCTTCTGTCTCGTTATCCACTGCGGAGGTCGCCTCATCGAGGATGAGTACCGGCGGGTTCTTCAAAACTGCTCGGGCAATTGCGACTCTTTGCCGCTGCCCCCCTGACAATTTCTGCCCCCGCTCGCCTACAATTGTCTCATATTGGTGCGGGAGTTGCGTGATAAAGTCGTGAGCTTCGGCAACTTTCGCGGCAGCTATTATATCTGCCGGTGTTGCGTCAAACGTGCCGTAGGCGATATTCTCGGCTACGGTGCCGTGAAATAAGAACACGTCCTGACTGACTAAGCCAATGGAGCGGCGCAAATCCTTGAGATTCAGTTCGCGCAACTCAACGCCATCCAGGGTAATGCTGCCAGATTCAATTTCGTACAGCCGCAGCAAGAGTTTTACTAAGGTGCTTTTACCGGAGCCGGTGGAGCCGACAATCGCGATAGTTTTGCCGGCGGGAATGTGCAGGGAGAGGTTCTTAATCACCGGCGCTCTATCCCGGTAAGCAAAAGTCACATTCCGCAACACCAACTCACCGCGAACAGAGGCGACAGGTAGCGGTTTGTCTCCCGGATGAATGGCAATCGGAGTGTCGAGCAAATTGAACACCCGCCTGGTGGAAGCCATCGCCCGCTGATATTGGTCGAAGGTTTCTCCCAGTCGCGTTAAAGGCCACAGCAACCGCTGTATTAGAAATACTAGCACGCTGTAGGTGCCGACAGACATTTTGCCGGCAACCGCTTCCATCCCGCCATAGAGCAGCAGTGCGGTGAAGCCGGCTAGAATTATCATCCGAATTAAGGGGACGAATGCAGCAGAAAGGGCGATAGCGCGGTGGTTGCTTTGCCGGTAAGCTTCGCTTTCTCGCTCAATCCGTTTGGCTTCGTATTCTTCTGCGGTAAAGCTTTTAATCGTGGTTATGCCGGTGAGGTTATTTGCCAGCTGTCCGTTGAGCAGGCTGACTTTTTCCCGCACGCTGACATAGCGGGGTGCGAGAAGGCGCTGAAACCAAACTGAACCCCACAGGATAAACGGCATGGGCAGCATTGCCATCCACGCCACACTGGGAGCGAGGATAAAGAAAGCGCCGCCAATAATGATGACAGTTGCAGTTACCTGGAGTATTTCATTCGCTCCAAAATCTAGAAAGCGCTCCAGTTGGTTGATGTCGTCGCTGAGTACAGACATCAGTGCGCCGGTGCTGCGCTCTTCAAAATAGGCGAGTTCCAGTTCTTGGATGTGCCGGTAGGCATCCTGGCGCAAGTCGTGCTGGATGTTCTGAGCGATATTGCGCCACAGTCGCGCGTAGGCGTACTCAAATACGGATTCGAGTATCCAAACGATGACAGTGAGAATCGAAAGAATTAGGAATTGCCCGTAGATATCTTTAACGCCGAGCTGAGCGATGAGGGAGTCTTGTTTTTTGACGACCACATCGACAGCGACTCCGATTAAGCCGGGGGGTGCCAAGTCGAAGGTTTTATTGAGGATTGAGCAGATAG
>CAZJNL010001435.1:0-1670 GCA_964546515.1 uncultured Oscillatoria sp. | reverse complement strand
CAAATGATCGCCCACCAAATAGGGGCTGTCTTGCCACCGGCACGACAAAAGCTCCAGCGCGGCGGCGAGACGCTCAGACGCCAGCTGTACCGAAGCCCGGTTAATCTTGTACTGCCGGCGCACCACTTGGATAACCAGCTGGCTGAATAGGGAGGGATCGATCTGCTTGCCCTCCCCGGCGCGAAAGTCGTAGTACACAAATCGGGTGGCGGTGCCGACACTTTCATCCAGCCAGTCTTCCAGCATCAAAGCTTCTGCCTGCAGCCTTAGCACAGGGAAAGACAAAGCCGGTTCTGGCTGGAAGGTTTCCAGAAATTGCAAAATTCGCGTCGAGTCCCCAATCGCTGCCGGTTGCCCTTCCCGCTCGGGGAGGAGAACCGGCAGAGTTGTCAGCCCAGTCAGCGGTTTGACCTTAAGAGCGTGCGCTCCCGGAGTTAGATTCTCAACGCGGTAAGGGATTTTCTTGTAACCGAGCGCCAGTCGAGCCTTGCGGCAATAGTGAGAGGTACTGAACTGCAATAGCAGCATTTAATAAATTAAGGAAGTAGCCTGCTAAACTGAGAAGTTTGCAGGCATTTCTTGATTTAGTGTGGGGCGCGAGATATAAAAACTCAGTCAGGATAGCTATAGCGGTTCTCAAATAAGTGTGCTACAGGGGTATCTCAATTTGATGAATCTCTTGTAGAGACCGGATTTATTCGGTCTCCCATCCTCAAGGTCGTGTGGAAGCGAAAAACGTACCGCACTGATATGAGAACCGCTATAGACCAGCTTCAGAAGAAGGCAAGGCTAGCGTGTTTCAGCTGCTGATATCATGAACGGTTGCAAGGGCATTGCAGAGAGACGCGATTTATCGCGTCTCTACAAGAGCTTTGCAATAAGGATGTCACCGGACTTGATATGAGTTAAGAGACTGTTAATAAACAATTTGGCATCTAGCGCACCGGTGATGGAACACTGCTAGCCCTCTTGGGAGACAGACCAAGGGAAGTTGCCAGCAGCAATTGCCACACCGGCCTGCTTTTGAACCGCCGGGCCAAACTGGAGGGCTTTCTTGTGCCGAGGGATGTGTGAGGAGCGAGTAACAACCTAGGGGGTTTTCGTCGGAGTCTTAGCGTCCGGAGTCTTAGCGTCCGGAGTCTTAGCGTCCGGAGTCTTAGTACCTGCTGGGGGAGGCGTCTTTGTCTCCGCCGGTCCCGGCGCAGTCGGTGTCGGAGTTTTGTCCCCCGCACCCGGTGCCGCAGGGGGAACATCTCCACCGCCGCCGCAGGCACCGAGAGCGGCTGTCATGCTGAGGGCTAGAGCTAAACCAAGGATTTTTCTGTTCATCAAACTGTGTTCTGCGCCGCACACCCCATCCGGCTAAGGGATAGAGTCGGCGCATCCTCCTATCTAGTGTTTACTGCGCCCAGTTTTTGTAGGGCCAACGACCGGGCGCTCTTAGCGCCGGGCAAATTGGCCAGGAACCGGGCCAAACCCGTATTTTTGGGAGTGTCCAGTGCGCGGGGCCGACAATTGGCATTCGCTCACTAGATGAATAAGATACTGCAGTAATCAAAAAATTTCACACAAATTTATCTGGCGCGGGTAGGATCTTGCCTCTAGGTTGGGCCATACCCCACTGGCCGGTGCAAAACAGCCCAGTGGTACTATAAATGTGATTGATTTTT
>CAZJNL010001434.1:0-1671 GCA_964546515.1 uncultured Oscillatoria sp. | reverse complement strand
ATGGCCACGCTGGCAGCGCCTGCAAAGGGAAGCGCCGGTCAGCGCCCCACAGTTGGGCCACACCGGCACGGCCTTTCTGTCCTGGGCCCGACCTGCCGGCTCAAAAAAAAGTCAAAAAATTTTTCTCTACCCCCTTGAACGTTGTGTATTATTTGTGTAGTATAAAAGTAAGGGGAGAGGGAAAGAGCCAAAAAGCTCCACCCCAAGCCGAATCCGAACCTTGAAAACTGAATAAGTAAATTGGCCATGTCGTTAACTGTTGGACAAAGGCGGTTTGTAGTCAGGTGGGGATAGCCCCCTCGGGTGATTCCCCACGGGATAAACCGCCTTCCTTGTCCAAAAAGCAGAAAAGAAACTGCTGATTTCATGGGGCTGTAGCTCAGTTGGTCAGAGCGTCGGCTTGTCAAGCCGAAGGTCGCGGTTTCGAGTACCGTCAGCCTCGCTCAGCAGTGATTCAAGGGGGCAAATTTCTGTCACCTTGATGCGCAGTCCCGTAGGCGAATTGGTTTAAGCCGTCTCCCCCTCAAGGAGAAGATTGCGAGTTCAAATCTCGTCGGGACTACTAATTTTTTTTGTCAGGTAGCCAAGTTGGAAAGGCGTCACTCTGCAAAAGTGAAAATCGCGGTTCCCCTGCGGGAAGGCTAGCTGCTTACGCAGCCGCTTCGCTAACGCCTACAACCCCCGCCCTGACCTCTGGTGATATCGCACCGTAGTTTAAGAGTAAAACCCCAGGTTCATACCCTGGTTTATGCGGGTGCAAGTCCCGCCGGTGCCACCAAATGTGGGAGTGGTGTAAATGGCAACACGTCGGTCTCCAAAACCGAAGAATTCGGGTTCAAATCCCGCCTCCCGCGCCATACCGCCCCATCGTCTAGTGGACAAGGATCTCTGAATTTCGATCAGAAAACACGGGTTCAAATCCCGTTGGAGCGACTGTTCTGGGTTGGTGGCCGAGTCCGGTTGAAGGCGACAGTCTGTAAAGCTGTTTTTTATGAACGCGCTGGTTCAAATCCAGCCCGACCCACTGTGGAGAGGTGGCCGAGTGGCTTATGGCACTTTCCTGCTAAGAAAGAGCGGTTTAACAGCCGTCGAGGGTTCAAATCCCTCCCTCTCCGCCTGATATCCTCCGGTAGCTCAGCTGGTAGTAGCGCCTGACTGAAAATCAGGAGGTCGCCGGATCGAAACCGGCCTGGGGGGCTGGCATTGCCGGGTAGACGAATTTGGTAAAGTCCTCTGCCTCTGAAGCAGAAGTCCTGTAGGTTCAAGCCCTACTCCGGCAGCCACTTATTGCCCTGTGGTGTCTGAAGTAAAAGCGGTCGAGACGCTGGTTTGTGGAACCAGTCAAAGCTGGTTCAAGTCCCGTCAGACACCCTCAAGGAAGATGCCGCTGAATGGACGGCAACCGGTCTTGAAAACCGGGGTACAGGCAACTGTAGAGGGAACCTTCGGGAACGCTAGCTGCTGGGGCAGCCGCTTCGCTAACGCGTACAATTCCTCCATCTTCCTTTACCCACCGGAGGCCGAAAAGTGAGGCTCCGTGCTGATAACGCGGCGACAGGAGGGGCAGTACCTCCCCGGTGGATGTCCCTCTGAAGTGCGGTAGGGTGCGTTCCGCCTTGAGAATACTCCCTAGAATTAGGGTGCGTCAGCTTGCGGAACGCACTACTTTTG
>CAZJNL010001433.1:0-1671 GCA_964546515.1 uncultured Oscillatoria sp. | reverse complement strand
GTCCGCGTTCGGTGGCGGAGACCAATATGACGTGGAAACCGAAGCCGGTGCCCGTTTAGATGCGCTGTATTCCTGCCCCTACCTGAGTCCGCCAGAAGGGGGCGTCACCCCAGAATTTAGCCGGTGGACGACTTGGCGCAAACCCAACACCGGCATGCTGGTGGCGGCGGCGTGGGAGCACGACTTGGATTTGGGCCAGAGTTTCATGGTGGGTGACAAGGCGACGGATGTGGATATGGCCCACAATGCCGGTTGCCAGGGGATATTGGTGCGCACCGGCTATGGTGAGCTAGTCCTCTCTGGCGACTACCAGCACCACACCAAACCCGACTTCATCGCCCCAGATTTAGCCGCCGCTGTAGATTGGATTTTGCAGCACATTTGCGGTTAGATGTCAAGCATTTTCCTCTGACAACCAGCGTTTTGAAGGATTGAGTCTGGGAACGAGAATATGTGGGCTGCTGCCTCTAGTTCAACATGGTGCAAGGGGTGAGACTCCCTATTAGAATCTGATAATTTTCGGTCACTTGATTGTAATTAATTTTATTGGCGCTGCGTCTCGATCGCGGTGGCAAAGCCGCCGAAACGGGCTTCCGCAGCTGCTCCCACAGCAGCCGAACCCACAGCGAAAGCCAAGAGCGCTCGATGTGCCGCTCCATCCCAGACGAATCAGGTAGCGAACGCCGCCCGAGGCGCAGGTGACGCCCGCGCCGGAGAGTGATTCCCCAGAGCCGGTCAGTTCCGATCTCGGTTTCAGGCGACACCCCGAGCGCTTGCAGGCGGATCTTCAAAAGCTGCGGGAACAGAACCTCGCCAAGCAGTCTCAAACTGAAGCGGTTCCACCGGCAGGGGGGGAGTTGGCAACGGCACCCCTGGGTGGGCGAGCCTATGAAAGGCTGATTCAGCCCCAGACTGTTTCTCCGGGGTTCCCTCCCCTGAGCGCCCCTGACACCTACCTGCCTGAATGGGCTGCTGTCAGTGGGTATATTTGGCCGGCACAAGGAGAGCTTCGAGATCCACCCCCCCGGCAGGGGCAGAACCCGTGAGCGCTTCTGCCGGCTGAGTAGAGAATTTGGGGTGGGGGCGGGCGTTGCCGGCGGCTGGGGAGAAGAGAGAAAAGCCGGTTTTCATGTCGGAAAAGGGAGCATAGCCGGTATAGAGCGCAAGCTGGTGCAGAAGCGCTCACCCCCACTCGCTTTGACACCTCTGGCTCGCACTGCGACGGTGTTAATCAGCTCGCTCGCCGCAGTGGCCCAAGGGCGGGCCGGCTCTGTGCATCGTCGTGACGGAAGGTGCGCCGCTGCCGGTGGGACGTCCGCACCGGCACCTCTGGCCGGTGCTTTTCATTCTGGGCGGGTGGCGCTGCTGCACTATCTCGCTCTCAGGGTGCCGGTGGGCGCAGATTCGTTTGCCACACCCTCTAAAGTTATCCTTGACAAAAGTCAATTCATCTGTTATAATAACTCGTCCCAAACTGTCAGTCTTGCAGAGGTGACACTTGAGGTAGCTCGGTTGAGCCTCACTGATTTCAGCAACGGCGGTGCCTCTGTCTCTTCCCTCACCGGCAGTCGGCAACCCAGAATGAAAATTTTTCTCCCCCACTCTCCCCTTCACCGCTGACCCCTCTCCCAAGGCAGGCTGCCGCCAGCGTTGAAGTTTTATGTAGGAAAG
>CAZJNL010001432.1:0-1673 GCA_964546515.1 uncultured Oscillatoria sp. | reverse complement strand
CGTGCAACAGCCCAGCCGGGGTGAGCAATTTTTTGGGGGCGAAGTAGGCAATCGCCAGCAAAACGGTATTTAAGCCAATCGCAACCAGCCAGGGATTTAGGGAATAAATAGTAGATAGCATGAGCAAAAAGTCAACAGCGTCTTAGGTTTGCCAGAATATAGCTTAACGTCCTGTTTTTTCCCGTAGCACAGGCGTCCCGCCTGTGCACAGGGGTAAGGACAGGCGAGACGCCTGTCCTACGCCTTCTGGGAGGGACAGGCGAGACGCCTGTCCTACGTCGCAGGTTAAAATAAATCAGCCATGAACTCAGTCATATTTCATCTTGCTTTTCCCGTCACCGACATCGCCGAAACCAAAGCATTCTACGCCGGCGGACTTGGCTGCCAAGTCGGGCGCGAATCCCCCACATCGGTGATTCTCAACCTCTGCGGGCATCAAATTGTTGCCCACCTCACCAAAGAACCCCTCACCCGCCAGAAAACCATCTATCCCAGACACTTCGGCTTAATCTTTACCTCCGAAGCCGACTGGGAAGCTTTATTAGAACGCGCACAGCAAAAACAGCTGCCCTTTAGAGAGCAGCCCAAGCGCCGGTTTGCCGGCTCGCCGCTGGAACACCGCACTTTCTTTTTAGAAGACCCCTTTTATAACGTGCTGGAATTTAAATATTACTGCCACCCTGAAGCGATTTTTGGCGTTCAAGAGTACGCGCAAGTTGGCGATCCGGTTTAACCGGCACCCTGAGCGCCTCAGCCACAGCCTCCAAAGTTTTCGGGTGCCAAAGCATCAAGGGGTGGGCGAACACCGGCACCTTAACCTCTTTGCCCACCGGCATTTGGGAGCTAGTTGCCGGCACAATTATGAAATCCCAATTTGTCCAAATCGAGGTAAAATTCAGCCGTTCCAGCATACCGGCATCCCCATTCAAATCCTCGAGAAAAGCGCTCCCCGGGCGCATCTGAACGCAGGTGAGGCTTTCCAGACAGTGAGCCATCCAGGTGCCGTTGTGAGGCGACGAAATCGCAATCAAGCGCTGCACCCGCTCAATTCCCCCCAACCGCTGCACATAGTACCGGCTCACCAGCCCCCCCATACTGAAGCCCACGATATCCAGGTTCCGCTCTCGCCCAAACTTATTGTTTGCATAATCTGCCACTTGTTCTGCCTGCCGTTCAAGTCCCTGATTGTTATCATTTGCAGTCAGATCGAAGGCGTGTACCTTCCAGCCCATATCAGTCAAATAGGCAAACAATTTGTGAAAAATTACCGAGTTGATGAAGAATCCGTGAATCAGCAACACCGGGTTGCGGCGGGAAGCACTGTGCATGAGACTGTTAGTTGTTAGCTGCTAGCTTTTTTCTAGTGTAACCTATTATTATCTCAGAAGTAGTGTGACGCGCTCTCGGCAATAAATCTTGTAGAGACGCGATTTATCGCGTCTAAACCCTAAAACATCTCTTGTAGAGACGCGATTTATCGCGTCTAAACCCTAAAGCATCTCTTGTAGAGACGCGATTTATGGCGTCTCAAACCTAAAACATCTCTTGTAGAGACGCGATTTATCGCGTCTAAACCCTAAAGCATCTCTTGTAGAGACGCGATTTATGGCGTCTCAAACCTAAAACATCTCTTGTAGAGACGCGATTTATCGCGTCTAAACCCTAAAGCATCT
>CAZJNL010001431.1:0-1675 GCA_964546515.1 uncultured Oscillatoria sp. | reverse complement strand
CCAGAACAACACCGTCCTTCTCCCCGGCGGCGCTGACGCCTCTGTAGTGCGGCTGCGCCCCGCCGAACCCCCCCTAACCCCAGCCGTAGCGTCTGGGCGCGGCGTAGCCGCCACAGTGGACTGCAATTCCCGCTACGTCTACCTCGACCCATACGAAGGAGCCAAAGCAGTCGTAGCAGAAGCCGCTCGCAACCTCAGCTGCGTGGGCGCAGAACCCCTCGCAGTTACAGACAACCTCAATTTCGGCTCTCCCGAAAAGCCGGTGGGTTACTGGCAGCTGGCTAACGCTTGCCGGGGGATTGCAGAAGCCTGCAGCGAATTCGCCACCCCAGTCACCGGCGGCAATGTGTCCCTGTACAACGAAACCCTCGACTCAGCCGGCAATCCCACCCCCATCTACCCCACGCCCGTTGTCGGCATGGTGGGCTTAATCCCCGATTTAACCCGCATCTGCGGTCAGAGCTGGCAGAAACAAGGAGATATCATTTACCTGTTGGGGCATGGGGTTAATCAACAATCCCCAATTCCGACACTAGGCGCTTCTGAATATTTAGCAGCCATTCACAACACAGTTGCCGGCATTCCCCCGCGAGTCGATTTTAACCTGGAGCGGCGGGTGCAAGCCGCTTGCCGCGACGGAATCCGCCAGGGTTGGGTGCTAGCCGCCCACGACTGCGCCGAGGGAGGAATTGCAGTCGCCCTCGCCGAATCCTGCATCACCGGCAATCTGGGAGCCGAAATTCACCTGCCCAATCCGGGGGTTCGCTGGGATGAACTCCTCTTCGCAGAGGGCGGTGCCCGCATTCTGGTTTCCGTCGCCCCAGAGGTGTCCGCTGTTTGGGAATCCCACTTAAAGGACAGCCTCGGAGAGGACTGGCAAAAAATTGGTCAGGTTGCCGGCACCAGTTTGCGAATTTTTACGGATAATGGCGTGTCCTTAATTGACGCTAGCATCGCAGACATGAGCGACCGCTGGCTCAACGCCATTGAGCGCCGGCTCTCGGCGTGACACCTCTTTCGCCAGTAGGGTGCGTTCCCCCCAGGGGAACGCACCCTACAAGCTAATTCCTAAAAAAATCCGTAGCATCCCCGATCCCCATTGCGCTACCGTTATGGTGGAATGTTAAGAAATATTTAAGCTGCGCTTCTACTTCGGTTAATAGCGGCAGGCTTGATATCGATCCCACTCACCCCCATCTCGAGCAGTAGTAGGAGCTGAAGCATGATTCCTAACCATCCCCTCTCCTCTGAAGTGCGTCCCGCTGATTCCCGAGATTGGCACGCAGACAGTGCCGGTGCCACCTTTGGCGTCGAGCAGGCATCTGACAAGCCAGAAGAAGCCTGCGGTGTGTTTGGCATCTACGCCCCCGGCGAAGATGTGGCCAAGCTGACCTACTTTGGTCTGTACGCACTGCAGCACCGGGGTCAAGAATCCGCAGGAATTGCCACATTCGACGGAGAGCAGGTGCGTCTGCACAAAGACATGGGGCTGGTGTCCCAGGTGTTCAGCGAATCGATTTTGCACGACCTGCCCGGGAACCTGGCCGTTGGCCACACCCGTTACTCGACCACCGGCTCCAGCCGCGTCGTCAACGCCCAGCCAGCTGTGGTGGAAACCCGCTTGGGGCCTGTTGCATTAGCACATAACGGCAATCTTGTCAATACCCCGGAACTG
>CAZJNL010001430.1:0-1675 GCA_964546515.1 uncultured Oscillatoria sp. | reverse complement strand
ACCGGGTTTCTCCCTTTTCAATATCACCGGCGAGAGCCGGCACGCCCGCTATTTGCCTTATCTGGCGAGCGCATCGACAAGCTGATGCGCTTCAATTTTTCATTCACTTCCAGCACCCGCACCTTAACAACTTGCCCCACTTTCACCACCTTTTTGGGATCCTCAACAAAGCGATCCGACAGCTGCGAAATATGCACCAAACCGTCCTGATGCACGCCGATATCCACGAAGGCGCCAAAATTCGCCACATTCGTAACAATTCCCTCCAGTTCCATGCCAACCGTTAAGTCTTTAATTTCCTTAACCCCTTCTTTGAAGGTCGCATACTTGAACTGCTCGCGCGGGTCCCTTCCCGGTTTTTCCAGTTCGCTCATTATATCGCGAAGCGTAGGCAAACCGACAGTATCGCTCACATATTTTTTCAGATTAACTGACTTCAGCCGCTCAGCCGCCTGCGCTATCTTATCCAGCGCCACATCCACATCCTTAGCAATCGCCTGCACCACAGAATAGCTCTCCGGGTGCACCGCCGTATTGTCCAGCGGATTGTCTCCGCCACGAATCCTCAAAAAGCCAGCCGCCTGCTCAAATGTTTTCGGGCCAAGCTTTGACACCTTGAGCAGTTCCCGGCGATTTTTGAAAGCGCCGCGCTCGTTGCGATAGGCAACAATATTTTTGGCGACGGTGGGGGTAATCCCAGACACAAAGGTCAAAAGTTCCTTCGAGGCGGTGTTCAGATCCACGCCCACATAGTTCACGCAGCTTTCTACCGTCTCGTCTAGCTTTTTCTTGAGCAGTTTTTGGTCAACATCGTGCTGGTACTGTCCCACACCAATCGACTTCGGGTCAATCTTAACAAGCTCAGCCAGTGGGTCTTGCAACCGGCGTCCGATGCTGATCGCACCCCGCACTGTCAGATCCAGCTCGGGAAACTCGTCTCGCGCCACATCCGAAGCGGAATAAATCGACGCGCCCGACTCATTCACTATCACTTTAACCGGCTTGCGATCCAGCGTCGCCAGCACCTCAGAAATAAACTCATCCGTCTCGCGAGAAGCCGTACCGTTCCCAATCGCAATCAGCTCAATCTTGTACTTCTCAACCAGACTCTTAACAGTGCCGGCAGCCTGAGTTCGCTGCGCCGCACTTTGGTGGGGAAACACCGTCTGGTATTCCAAAAATTTCCCCGTTTCGTCGAGAACAGCAACCTTGCAACCGGTGCGAAATCCCGGATCGATTCCCAAAGTCGGTTTCATGCCGGCGGGAGCAGACAGCAGCAACTCCCGCAGATTGTCCTCAAACGTCTTAATTGACTCCACATCCGCATAACCTTTCCTGTCGGAGCGCACTTCAGTCGTCAGGGAGGTTTTCATCAGCCGGCTGAAGGCGTCCTCCAGCATCTGCCGGTAAAACTCCCGCACCGCCGGCACCTTCGTCTTAATTTCCTGCGCCTGCAAATAAGATAGCACAACCGACTCGTCGAAGTCAAGCTCCACGTTCAGCACTCCCTCAGCCTCACCCCGCAGCAGCGCCAGCATATTGTGCGGCGCAACATCTTTCACTTTTACCTGAAAGTTGCGGTACATCTCGAACTTAGTGCTTCCCTCCGGATACTCATCTTTAATCCGCGAAACAAACCCCCCTGATGTCATAAAGTAGTCTCGCAGGTAAGCCC
>CAZJNL010001429.1:0-1676 GCA_964546515.1 uncultured Oscillatoria sp. | reverse complement strand
TTTGGGATTTGGGATTTGGGATTTCCACACTGTAAAGCATTTTAACTCCGGGGTAAAATCCTATCTATAGTGGTTAAAATTGTGCTGGAAAAGTTATTTTAATAATTTCCCGCCAAGACGCCAATAACGCCAAGGGAAGAAAAGAGAGAGGATTTGACAAATCATTTAGGGTGCGTTACAAAGGAGGGAACGCACCCTACTTTTGGTTTTGTTCGCCCCACTCAGAAAGTAAAGGTGGTGCGCACTGTACCAATCACAACATCATTGTTATTGCTGTTGTGATCGGGTGCCGTAATCCAGATAACACCGGGGGTGATGGCAATGTGATCCGTCACCTGATACTGGTAGAAAGCTTCCACGTGTACTGAAGTGTCCTTGTCTTTCCCAAAGTAATCGGAAAGTTCGGACACCGTCGTACTGACACTGGAACTGCTCACCTTAGGCTCTATGCCAACAATGATACCCCCTACGTTGCCTTTTTTGCCCAAATCGGGGAACGCCAAGGTCACAGCCCCGTTCCAGGTTTCCAGAGATCCCCGGTCAACAAGCCCGCTCAGTGTGGACAGGACGTTGGTCTTGGTGTAGCCAACCCAACCGCCCAGGACAAACCGCTTGCTGAATTGCCACGACACTTCCGCCCCAAAGGAATTGCTGGAAATTGGCAAATCCGATAAGGCTTCCTTAAGGTTATCAGTAAGCTTAGTAAGCCCATCGGCTTCGTTCTTCAGAATCGAACGGAGATTGGCCCGCTGGCTGCCGGTGAACGATTCAGTTTTGTAGGAGTTGACGTAGGTCAGTCCCAGGGTGAAGCGCTCGCTGGGCTTGAAGGTTAGCTGGGCCATCGCGCCGTAGGGCCCGTTGAATATGCCGTTCTTCGCTGCCGGATTAGCCGCATTTGTGGCTAAATAACCCAAGCTGAGTTCCAGCCGGTCGCTAAACTCGTGTTTGATGCCGAGCCCGGAACCGCTGAGGAAGTAATAAACCGAGTTGCGAGTCCCAAAGTTGGAAAGGGCACCGCTACCGCCGTCACCGTCAATGTAAGGGTTGACGGTATTGGTAAAGTCATCCGCCGCACCGGCATTGGCTTCCACGATAACCGTTGTCTTTTTGCCGATCGGGAAGCTGTACAGCAGCGCATCTAAGCCGACATTATTGCTGCCTGTGCCGAAAGCACCGGCACTGAATCGCAATTCGCCCTCGGGTGAGGGGTTGGAATTGGGGTAAAATCCATCCATGCCCACCACTTGCAGTCGGGTTCTGAGCAAATCAGAGCCGGTGAAGCTGGTGTCAAAGTTAAGCCGGGTGCGGTATCCGACAAAAGGCACACTCCTCGAACCGGAGCCTATGCCGTCTGCAGCGGCAAAGATGACTTCACCATTTAGCTTGGTGGTGGTGGAAAATTGATTGGCTTCCAGTTCGGAGGTGCGAGCTTCCAGGACATCGACGCGACCGCGCAGGGTGGCCATTTCGGCCTTAAATTCCTCTGTCAGCCGCTGCACCGCTGCTAAGTCTTGTTTGGTGACCAGGTTGGAGGTGTCGGTGCGTCCAATCAGCTGAACGATTCTTTCCAGACAGGCGTTTAAACCGGCAGCGAATTCATAGCGGGTCATGGCCCGATTGCCCCGGAATGTCCCGTCCGGGTAGCCTGCGATACAGCCATAGCGCTCGACTAGGTT
>CAZJNL010001428.1:0-1678 GCA_964546515.1 uncultured Oscillatoria sp. | reverse complement strand
CCCAAAGGCGTTTGGCGGAAAACTCCCCACATCTGTTGTCTGTTGGCGATAGATTCCTTTCGGTTCAGAGGCGTAGGTATTGCTCCCGTCGTAATTAGCCAAGTTGGGAGTAATCGTCTCGCCAAAGTGAAAAGGCGTTGTAGTGCCGGCGCGACAGGCGTATTCCCACTCTGCCTCGCTGGGGAGCCGGTAAGTTTTGCCGGTTTTCTTGGCAAGGCGAGCGCAGAATTCCACAGCTTCATCCCAGGATACATTTTCCACCGGCCTGTTCGCCCCTTTGAAGTAAGACGGATCGGGATTGAGGTCGATATTGATTTTGGGGAAAGCTGCAACCGCTCTCCACTGCGCCTGAGTCACGGGATATTTGGCCATAAAGAAAGGCGCTACTCGTACTGTGTGCTGCGGGCTTTCATCATCAAATCGCCCCTTCTCAGTTTCCGGGGAACCCATCAGGAAGGTGCCCCCTGGGATGGCTACCATTTCCAGGATTACCCCGCCTCCCAGATTTTCCGCAAAAAACTGCGCTTGGCTGCGCTTCCGGCTGGTTATTTCCCCCCGGCGGTTGGCGGTAACAATCTCGAATTGAAAGGTTGGCAGTTGTGGGGTGGAGAGGAGTTTCAGCCACTCCCGCACTGTCTGGGGTCGGTCTTTTGGTTGCAGCGCCATCCCTTTGAGAATCGCCTCACTCACCCTGTCGCTAATGCCGGTATTGTGTTGCTTGGGCGGCGTTAAGGGAATGTTCGCCTCTTTGCGGAATCTAGCCGGCACCGGCAGTTTAGCTGTCAGCAAAACATACAGCGTCGCGGCTAAAGCGTAAACATCAGTATAAGCCCCGCGCTCGGCTTTTTTTTCGTACTGCTCAACCGGCGCAAAGCACTCGGTCATTTGATTGGTGTGAGTCTGGGCGATGCCCGAGGTAAATTCGCGAGCCAGTCCGAAATCAATCAGCACGGCGTCTCGCGTATCCTGGCGCAGGAGAATGTTGAGCGGTTTGACATCCCGGTGCAAAAATCCCTGGCTGTGCACGGCGGTTAGGGCTTCCCCAATTTGCCGGACAATCCGCAAGGCTTCTTCTTCTGACAGCACACCCCGATCGTCAAGATATTGCGCTAAATTCTCGCCGGCAATGTATTCCATTACCAGGCACCACAAGCCTTGGTGCTGGAAGACTTTGTGAACTTTGACGATGTGGGTGTGGCTGCATTTTGCCAGACAGAGCGCTTCGTTGAGAAATTTTTCCTGATACTTGTCAAAATCGCTTTTTTGCTGTATTCTAGTGTTGAGGGTCTTGATGGCGACTAATTGGCCGGAGGGCTGCTCTCTGGCGCGATAGGTGACGCCAAAGCCGCCGGTGCCCAGGATGGCTTCAATAATATATTTGCCGTCGCTCAACTGCTGTCCTGATGTCCAATAGAGCATGGAGGAATAGGGGGAGTTTCAATTGCAGGGTCGGGCAGATTAATAGAAATAATAGCCTTTCCCGAGCCTTTGCCGCCGATGGGCTGCCGGTGGGGTTGGGTTGGGCTAAAGGCCAACTACAGCAGGACTTACGCCACTTAATGTAGTGTGGGGTGGGTTACGCTAGCGCTAACCCACCCTACAGATAGAGGCTTTGCCTAAGTCCTGTACAAACCTTTGGGCTTTAGCCCAACTACGAACTTTGGGCTTTAGCCCAACC
>CAZJNL010001427.1:0-1679 GCA_964546515.1 uncultured Oscillatoria sp. | reverse complement strand
CACTTAGGTTAGGACGTAGGACAGGCGTCTCGCCTCTCCCTATCCCTTCCTACTCAAACAGATTAATCGGTTTGTTCATGGCATCCTTTTACCAGGGAAACAGCAGCTTTTTATTGAATTCGCTTGGCAACAAAGAGTAACAGACCAAAGACAATCAGCGTCTCTCCTAGCAGTTCCGAAAACTCCTCAAAAGCCACCCGCGTCTTCTCTCCAAACAGTATCAAAAACGGGTGGTGCTGGAAAAATATCCAGAGGAGAGGCTGCAATATTTTGTATTTAAAAATCTCCGATCCAAACCCACCCATCCCAAAAATACCCATTCCCAGCAGCGCCAAGAAAGTCTCTCTGCGATATAATTTCCAGAGCGCCACAAAGTCTCGCAAAAACACTGCTGGAAACGCCAAAAATATCAAGACATACCCTCGCAGCCAGTCCCTGGCGTTCGGGGTGTTGAGCAGCCTGTGAAGCTGCAGGTGGATTTTGAAGACTTCATCCGCACTAGCATACAGCATAAGGACTCCAACTGTCAAGAGTAAAAATCTAGATGGTGGCTGGGAGGATTGGCGCTGAAATGCGAACAAGATCAGCGATATTAATCCAATTGTAAACAGCAGTAAAGCTTGCAATAAGGATGGGACTGTCATTTGCCCGTCCATGTCAAACGGGGGATAGGGTTTGCCGGTTAGCAAAATACTTCCCAGATAAATCAGGACAATCAACACTTCAAACAGGATTAACCCAACTAGCAGGCGATAACTCGCCCGCTCAACTGTTTTTGGGTGGAGTTTCATGGGTGAAAATAATCGTAAATTTGCTGGGCCAAACGCGGGCCAATGCCGTCAACTTCAGCCAGCTGTTTGGGGGTGGCTATCCGAATGTAATCAATCGAGCGGAAATGCGCCAGCAGCTGTTTTTGCCGGTGGAATCCCAAACCCGGAATTTCATCCAAACGCGACCGGCGCATGCGCTCGCTCCTCTGCTGTCGGTGGAAGCTCACCGCAAACCGGTGCGCCTCATCCCGCAACCGGCGCAGCAACTGCACCCCCGGCTGTTCCGCCTCCGTTTGAAGCGGCAATGATTCACCCGGAAGGAAAATTTCCTCTCGCTGCTTCGCCAGACTCACCACCCGCAACTCTTCCAACAAATTCATCTCCTGCAACACCCCAACAACTGCAGAAAGCTGCCCCTTACCGCCGTCAATCATCACCAAATCTGGCCAATCCGGATTGCCGGTGCGCTGCAATTCTGGATTTTCCGCATACTTGCGGAACCTACGCCCAATAACTTCAGCGAGACTGGCAAAATCATCCGAGTGACCGGCAGTTACGGTTGGATTCTTAATCTTATAGTGCCGGTAGTGCTGCAATGCCTGCAATCCATCTAAAAACACCACCTGCGACGCCACCGCATGCGAACCCTGAATGTGGGAGATATCGTAACCTTCAATGCGGCGCGGCAAATCCGGCAAATCCAAAATTTCCGCCAAATCCCCCATCGCTTCCGCATTGCGCGAGCCAGACTTTTGCAGGCGAGCCAATTCGTAGCCGGCGTTGCGCTCCACCATTTCAATCAATTCTGCCTTAGTTTGGCGCTGCGGAGCTAATATCGTCACTTTGCGCCCCTTGCGTTCGCTCAACCAATCCGCCAGCATCTCCCCTTCTGGCAACTCGTGCTGCACC
>CAZJNL010001426.1:0-1680 GCA_964546515.1 uncultured Oscillatoria sp. | reverse complement strand
AGATAAATCTTACTCCATTCTTGCAAGCGTTGCAGTCCGCTTAATTGCGGCGGAATGTCAAACTCCCACCGAGCGGAAGGAAATGCTGTCGTGCCGGTGCTGCAGATGATAAAATCAATATCAACCATAGCCGGTGGCAGCGTTTCTGGCTGGCGGATGTCTCCCACCGAGACTTCCACACGCTCGCCAAACATTTGCCAAGCTTTCGCGGCGCTGCGCGTCAGCACCCGCACCAAAAAGCCCTTTTCCAGCAGTTTCGCAACCGTTAACTGCCCCACCCCGCCGGTGGCTCCCACAACTAACACCCGTTCGGACACAGATTCCTCCTTGAACTATATCGCCTCAATACAGTTTACAGCTTATCAATAAAGTTGAGATGCTACAATCTTTAGAGAGTGTCGGGCTGTGCCGGTGCGGGTTTATTTAGATCCTTTCCTGTACAGAAAGTTTCGGGCTTCCCCGCCCCTACAGGTAATAGGGATCTGGTGTTGGGCTGTGCCGGGGCGGGTTTATTTAGATCCTTCCCCTCGTTCCCCTCGTTCCCAGGCGGAGCCTGGGAACGCCAAGAAAGGAGGCTCTGCCTCCTTAAGTAGCAACTTGGGTTAAAATTAATATATGTTAGTTTCGCCAGCACACGCTGATTGGAGAAGTCACTATGTTGATGCGTCAGCTCGGAAAAAACGGCCCACCTGTCTCGGCGATCGGTCTTGGATGTATGGGGATGTCGGATTTTTATGGACCGGCTGACCGCGAGGAGAGCATCGCAACGATTCACGCGGCTCTCGATGCCGGCATCACCTTGCTCGATACTGGCGATTTTTATGGAATGGGGCATGTCGGAGCTGCTGCTGCGAGAGGCGCTAGCAGGCAAACGGCGGGAAGATGTTTTCATTGCAGTTAAATTCGGTGCGATGCGCTCTCCTGATGGCAATTTCATCGGTTTTGACGCTCGTCCAGCAGCGGTTAAAACCTCACTTGCCTATACGCTGCAGCGTCTGGGAACCGATTATATTGACCTCTATCAGCCGGCTCGGCTCGACCCAGCAGTGCCTGTTGAGGATACAATCGGGGCGATTAGCGAAATGGTGCGAGCTGGGTATGTTCGGCACATCGGATTATCCGAAGTGGGTGCGGATACAATTCGGCGTGCGCACGCTATTCATGCAATTACTTGGCTTCAGATTGAATATTCCCTGCTCAGCCGTGGCATTGAGCGTGAAATTCTCCCAACAGTTCGTGAATTGGGTATTGCAGTTACAGCTTATGGGGTGCTATCGCGGGGTTTGCTAAGCGGTCACTGGTCAAAGAAAAGCTCGGAAACGGCGCAGGATTTTCGCAGTCATTTGCCGCGTTTCACCGGCGATAATCTGGAGCGGAACTTGTCGCTGGTTGAAGCGATTCGCACGATTGCGGAAGAGAAAAATGCCACCGTCGCGCAAGTGGCGATTGCTTGGGTTCTGTCACAAGGTGACGACATCATCCCGCTCATCGGTGCTCGCCGGCGCAATCGACTGCAGGAAGCGCTCAGCGCTATGGATGTGCGCCTTGCAGATGGGGATATTGCCCGGATTGAGGCGGCGGTTCCCCCTGATGCTGTCGCTGGCGATCGCTATGATGCCGGTCAGATGGCAATGTTGGATAGCGAAAGGAGTTGAGACACTGCAGGGTGATGTCGCCAGC
>CAZJNL010001425.1:0-1681 GCA_964546515.1 uncultured Oscillatoria sp. | reverse complement strand
CCTTTGGGCTAAAGCCCTACTACGAACCTTTGGGCTAAAGCCCTACTACGAACCTTTGGGCTAAAGCCCTACTACGAACCTACCCGGAAAAGATGCCAGCAAAAGTTACCCTCACCGTCACCCAAGGAAGTCTCACAGGGCAGCAATTTGTCTTTGAAGAGCGCACCACCGGCATTATTGGCAGATCCAGAGATTGCTATCTCCGACTACCCAATGACGAAAATCACCTGACAATCTCCCGCTATCACTGCTTGCTCGATATCAACCCTCCCGATATCCGCGTGCGCGACTTTGGCAGCAAAAACGGCACTTGTGTCAATGGCAAAAAAATCGGACAGCGCCAGCCCAACCAAACCCCAGAAGAAGGGGCGAAGCTGAATTTACCAGAATACGACTTGCAAGAAGGCGACGAAATACAACTGGGAAATACCGTATTTCGAGTCAGCGTCGAGAGGGATAAAGAGCTAGAGCCAACCCAAATAGTTGTGGCTGCCAATAAGGGCGAGCAAAATATGCTTGCCATTCCCGGCTACACTGTGCTAAAATTGTTAGGTAAAGGAGCATTTGGCGGAGTTTATCTCGCCCGCCACAACCAGACGGGAAACGAGGTAGCCCTCAAGGTGATGCTGCCAGAAGTAGCTGTCCATCAGTGGGCTGTCGATAGATTCCTGCGCGAGGTGGAAAACACCAAAGCTTTGCGACATACCCATGTCGTCAATATGCTCGATTATGGATACTCTGACGGCACCTTTTTCTTGACGATGGAATACTGTGCCGGTGGCACTGTTGCCGATTTAATGCAGCGGCGGGGTGGCAAATTGCCTGCCGGTGAAGCTCTCCCGATTATCCTGCAAGTTTTAGACGGGTTAACCTACGCCCACAGCGCCGAAATTCCCTGCGTAAAACGAGCGGATGGCAGTTTTGGTAAAGGAAAGGGTTTAGTTCACCGCGACCTCAAACCGGCTAACATTTTACTGGACAGTGCCGGCAGTAACCCCACCGCCAAAATCGGCGATTATGGATTAGCCAAAGCCTTTGATTTAGCCGGTTTGAGCGGTCAAACCCTCACCGGCACAAAAGCCGGCACCCCCAGTTTCATGCCGCGACAGCAAGTGATAGACTTTAAATACGCCAAACCAGAAGTCGATATTTGGACAGCCGCCGCCTGTCTCTACACCATGCTCACCGGCAAATTCCCCCGAAACGTTGCCGGTGTCGATCCCTTTCTAGCCATCCTCTCCACAAATGCCATTCCCATCCGCAATCGCGACGCCTCCATTCCCCAACCCCTAGCAGAAGTTATTGATTTAGCCCTCGTGGATAACCCAGAAATCCACTTTAAAAACGCCGCCGACTTCAAACAGGCGCTGGAGAGTGCCGTGCGCCGGTGATAATTGCCGGTGGTGCTAAATAACCTTAGTTGCTACTACAAGTCTAAGCATCCAGATACCCCCTTGCCCCCCCTTAAAAAGGGGGGCTTTGAAAATATTCTCCCCTTCACCTCGTTCCCAGAGAGAGCCTGGGAACGAAGGCTAGGAGGCTATTCTTTTAGTCCGCGAAGGCGGACTTTGTTTGTGTAGCCGCGATTTCAAGAGACTATTGGCGAATCCGTGAGGGGTTAAACCTTTGCGCTGGGAAGTAAAGAGGGCGTTAGCGCAGCGGCTGCGTCAGCAGCTAGCAT
>CAZJNL010001424.1:0-1683 GCA_964546515.1 uncultured Oscillatoria sp. | reverse complement strand
TGGGGCATGGGGCATGGGGCATGGGGCATGGGGCATGGGGCATGGGGCATGGGGCGTGGGGCGTGGCTTTAGCCCGCTGCGCCTCGACATTCACCGCTGCGTAGTGGTATTCCCAATCAACGATAACGGGTAAATACAGCCCCTGGGGATTGGCGCGGCTCAAACCGGCATTTCGGTGGTCGCTCCACTGCATCGGCGTGCGCACGCCATTGCGGTCGCCGATATAAATATTATCTCCCATGCCAATTTCATCCCCGCGATCCTTGCTGCCCGCCGCTGCCCTTCGCGCCCTCTGAAACCAAGGATGCTGCTCCGAGGTGTGGTTGACAATTAATTCGATAATTACGCGGATGCCCCGCTGGTGGGCGGCTGACAAAAACTCTTTAAAATCGTCCAGCGTGCCGTAGATCGGGTTGACGCTGGTGCAGTCAGAAATGTCGTAGCCATCATCCCGCAGCGGCGAGGGAAAGAACGGCAGCAGCAGAGTGCTGTGACTCCTAAGTATTGCAGGTAATCCAGCTTTTCTGTCAGCCCCCGAAACTCTCCAATCCCGTCCCCATTGCTGTCGGCAAAGGCTCTAACAGGCACTTCCTAAATGATGGCGTCCTTAAACCACAGGAAGTCGTCCTTCAAGAGGCGAGTTTTGCCTGGAATAGATTTGATATTTTCAACTTCAGTTCCTGTGGAATTATACAGCAAATATCCCCATCCCCGACCCCGTCAATAGGAGGAATCATTTCGACAGATATTCTGTTTCATAACGCTCGCTGGCCATCCCAAAAATACCTCGCACCGACGCCGGCCACCGGCTCGCCCTCTCTCTGAGTAATTTTATTCAGTAGGGTGCGTTGCGCGGGGCGCAACGCACCTACAAGCTAGCTTTTAGACAGATATGAATTACATCAAAAATTTCCCTGGTGCGTTGCGCGGGGCGCAACCCTACAACGGCAAGCTCCACATCCATCCCGCACTTCCGCTGTCGCCGAGATCCCCCTCTTGCCGTCAAAAACTCAATCTATTACAATTTAGAGGCTTGACATTTAAGCAATTTTGTGATCAAGATAATCCAATCACCAGCCGGCGTAGCAATAACGCCTGCAAGTGCGGGGGCTGTTGCTGCCCAGTCAAGGGAAGTCTGCGGGCCCTGCTGTAGCGCTGCTGGCGAGGCGCACCCTGCCGCACGGCTGGGTGGGTCATGTCGGCGGAAGTCGAAAAAGCCAGTTTCCGAGCCGCAAGACGCTGTCTATTGGGGGGATTTAATCAGCCAACTCTTTTCGCTCTATTCAAGGAATTGCCAATGAAAAATTACGCCGGAATCTTAATCGGAATCAATCAATATCAGTTCTTCCACGCTTTAAGTTACGCAAAAGGCGACGCACAGGCGCTGGAAAACTTTCTCATTGAGTCAGCCGGCTTTGCTGCCGACCGCTGTCTGCTGCTCACAGACACCTCGCCGCCGATGGAGAGCCACTCAACCTACCCAAACCGGCAAAATCTTCTCAGGATGATAGACGAGCAGTGCCGGCACCAGCTGCGTGCGGAGGATGTTCTGTGGCTGTTTTTCTGCGGAGTGGCAGTCAGCCATAAGGGAGAGGACTACCTGATGCCGGCAGACGGGAATCCTGCCGATATCCTCAGCACCGGCATTTCTGCGAGATGGCTTTTTAGCGCCCTCAAGTCTTG
>CAZJNL010001423.1:0-1684 GCA_964546515.1 uncultured Oscillatoria sp. | reverse complement strand
CCATCACAGCAATTGCCTCTGAGAGCGTTTCGACTGATCCATCGTGAAAATAAGGCGCTGTCAGGGTAATGTTCCTGAGGCTGGGAACCTTAAAAACGTGCTTGTCTTGCGGATTGCCTGTGACGTTAAAACGTCCCAAATCAGCTTTTGTTATGTTCCCTCTAGCGGCCAAATAATCTCCCATAACCCCAAATTTCTGGAAAAGATTGCCGCCGACATTCACCCCTTGGTGACAGCTGGCACAGCCGTAATCTTTAAAGATGCGATAGCCTTCTTTTTCTTTATAGCTGAGAGCAGCCAGATTGCCGCGCAGGAATTTGTCAAAACGGGAATTGGGAGTGTAGAGCGATAGCTCAAAGGTGGCAATCGCATCTTTGATGTTGTGGTCGGTGATGCCACCGGCATACAGCTGGCCAAACAGTTTAACATACTCTGGGGATTTCTTCAACTTGCGGATGACTTCTGGCCAATTAGACCCCATGACTTTCGGGTTGTTGATTGCCACATCGATCTGAGCTTCTAGTGTCTCATTCCGCCCATCCCAATACTGTTTGAAATTGAAGCCGCTGTTAAATACTGTAGCTGTATTGAAAGACTCAAGGGCACCGTAGATGCCGGTGGAATACCGCACTCGCTGGGTGCCTCCTGTCTTCAAGTTGTGGCAAGTCGCGCAAGAGATGGTATTATTGCCGGAAAGCTGCTGGTCTTGGAAGAGTTTATCGCCCAGCGCCACTTTCTGAGCGTCGAGTTTCAGATGCAGCGGAATCGGCTGAATGGGTTCGTTAACCTCAAATTCCACCGCCTCTGACTCCACCGGCACCTGCTCGGATCGCTCTGCGATCTCAGGGGGCTTCCACAGTGCAACTGCTAGAAAAGCAACCAGGATAACGCAGGAGAATAAGAAACGGTTAATTAAACGCTTGCTGAGGTAAATTTTTTTCATGTCGCTGCCTCTTATACCAATTTCATTTAATCGTGAAACTGAGCCGGTTTCAGCTCCCCCCTTTTTAAGGGGGGCTGGGGGGATTTCAAAAGATTCGTTCAAAAAAGAAAATTGCTATTAGTGCTGAAAGCTATTAGGTAGGCAAGCCCTCAGATTTTAACGTCCCTAGCGATGCCCGCGCCACTTTTGCTGGAAAGCTCCTGTGTCGCAGAGTGCTGCAGCTGCCGGTGAGGAGATAAATGGCCATCTCCTCTTGGCCTTTGACTGGGGGTTAGGGGTTAGGGTTAGGGGTTAGGGGTTAGATTTTCCGCGAGCAGTTGATGATTAACCCAATGCCCCATCGCCCACTGCCCCATCGCCCACTGCCCCATCGCCCACTGCCCCATCGCCCACTGCCCGATGTCTGGCAATATTCACAGTATCGCCCCACCGCTGAGAGATAAACATTTCTTATGCTGGCACGCCTGCTGAGAGTTGGGCCATCCAGGACGTTAAAGCGAGGGCCCCCTGATTGTTAATTGGCTTTGGCTTGGGCCATGCAGCCGTCGCCAATTCTCTCCATCTTCTGCAAATCCGCTCAGAGCTCCATCGTTCGAGCTCCGAACTCCATCGGTCGAGCTCCGAACTCCATCGGTCGAGCTCCGAACTCCATCGGTCGAGCTCCGAACTCCATCGGTCGAGCTCCGAACTCCATCGGTCGAGCATGTAGAGACGCGACATGTCGCGTCTCTACAAGTGTCG
>CAZJNL010001422.1:0-1689 GCA_964546515.1 uncultured Oscillatoria sp. | reverse complement strand
TGCATTGGCGAAGGAAAATTTCGGGTGTGGTCGGAAAGCTCTTCGCGCTTGAATGCGTTAGCCCCTACATTGGATCTGGTGTAGGGGCTTTCGCATGAGCGTGAGGATCTTTGCTACTTAACCGGGATTTAACAACGCTCATGCGAAAGCCCTTCGGATGCGGGAAAGAGAAAAAACCTGCCCCTGTAAGAACCCCCTCCCCGCGTCCACCGGAGGGAGAGCTTGAGGGGGGAACGAGGGGAACTAGCAACTTAGAGTAATATAGGGATTGCTCAAATCAGGGAAAATCTCAGACTGTTTATGCCCAACGCTCACGTCATCGGACTCGGAAAATCGGGAATTGCCGCCGCAAGACTGCTCAAACGAGAAGGTTGGCAGGTGACGGTGAGCGATCGCAGTACCTCGGAAACCCTTCACGAAACGCAAAAGCAGCTCGCCGGCGAGGGAATTGCTGTCCTGGTGGGGCATTCCTTCAACCCCGATAGCGGGGACAAGCCGGAGCTGGCGGTGGTCAGTCCCGGCGTACCTTGGGACATACCGGCATTAGTCCGCGCCAGAGAGCTGGGAATTGAAACTGTCGGGGAAATGGAGCTGGCGTGGCGTTACCTGCAGACTCGTCCTTGGGTGTGCGTCACCGGCACGAATGGCAAAACGACTACCACCGCTTTGATTGCGGCGATTTTCCAAGCTGCCGGTTTTCACGCCCCCGCCTGCGGCAATATTGGCTACGCCGCCTGCGAACTGGCGCTCGCAGAGCACCCCCCCAACTGGGTGATTGCCGAAATCAGCAGCTATCAAATAGAGTCTTCCTCCACCCTCGCCCCCCGCATAGGCGTTTGGACAACTTTTACGCCGGATCACCTCAGCCGGCACAAAACCCTGGAAAATTATTCCAACATCAAGGGGCGTCTGCTCAACCAGTCCCAGCTGCAGGTGATTAACGGAGACGATCCCTACCTGCGCCAGCACGCGCCGGACAAGTGGCCAAATGCCTGCTGGACGAGCGTCACCGGCTTGGCGGACTTGCTGTGCGATCCAACCTGGGGCGTTTACATTGAAGATGGCTGGGTGGTGGCTCAGGGGGAGCCGGTGGTGCGGGCTTCCGCCTTGCGGATGGTTGGCGAGCACAACAAGCAAAACCTGCTGATGGCGGTAGCGGCGGCTCGTCTGGCTGGGATAGAACCGGAAGCGATAGCGCGAGCGATTGAATCTTTCCCCGGAGTGGCGCACCGACTGGAACTGATCTGCACGCTCAACGGGATTGACTATATTAATGACAGTAAAGCGACTAACTACGACGCCGCCCAAGTCGGGCTGGCTTCGGTGCCAGCGCCAGTGATTTTGATTGCCGGTGGGGAAGCCAAAGAAGGGGACGACACCGGCTGGATGCAAACCATCCAAGCCAAAGCCGCTGCAGTGCTGCTGATTGGCTCCGCCGCACCGGCATTCGCCCGCCGGTTGGAACAGATTAGCCACTCCCGCTCCGAAATTGTAGAAACAATGGAGCGAGCCATTCCGAGAGCCGCTGAACTAGCCGCGCAGCTGGATGCTCGCGCCGTGCTGCTGTCGCCTGCTTGCGCCAGTTTTGACCAATATCAAAACTTCGAGCAGCGCGGCGATCACTTCCGCCGGCTGTGCTTGGAGTTGGGGGGAAGTTGGCGCCGGTAACTTAATAATGAACCGCCATAG
>CAZJNL010001421.1:0-1689 GCA_964546515.1 uncultured Oscillatoria sp. | reverse complement strand
CCCTTTTTGTTTGATGGTTTTTGGGGTTGTGGTTTTAAAAACACTTTTTTCCCATTATACCTTTGTGGTTGATGGGTTTTGGGTTTGTGGGTTTTAACTCGTTCCCAGGCGGAGCCTGGGAACGATAATAGGGAGGCAGAGCGGACGCGAAGAAAGACGCGATAAATCGCGTCTCTACAAGAGAGTTTGCTGCCTAGTCGCCACTTCCCACAGCGTCAAAAGGCGGTTTCACCGGCACCGCGAGTGTAAAAGTAGAGCCTTTCCCCAGCTGGCTTTCCAGTTCCACTCGCCCGCCGTGAGCTTCAACGATGGCTTTCACTATTGCCAGCCCCAAACCGGCACCTTCTGAGCGCCGGCGGCTGTTGGCGGCGCGGGCAAATCGCTCGAATATGCGCTCTCTGTCCCCAGGGGCAATCCCCGTGCCGGTATCGCGCACCCAAAAGCGGACATGACCGTTCGTTAAAGCCGATCCTAACACAATTGCGTCACCGGCACTCGTGTGCTGGGCGGCATTTTGAGCGAGATTCATAAGGACTTGCGTCAGGCGGTGCCGGTCTGCTACAATCTTACCTGATGCCTTAGATTCCAACTGCCAGTCACGATCGCCCAGAGCTTTCGCCTTAGCATACACTTCCTCGGTAAAGGCGGAAACTTCCACAGTTTCTAGCGTCAAAAAATCGGGGCTTTCGGCTTTGGCGAGCAGCAGTAAATCGTTAACCAAGCGGCTCATCCGCTCCAACTCGTCGAGAACTAAGGCTACAGTTTCCGCTCCTTCCTGGGGGTGATCGCCGAGCAGTTCCAAATGACCGCGAATGACAGTAATGGGCGTGCGCAGTTCGTGACCGGCATCGCTGATAAAATTGCGCTGGCTGGTGAAAGCAGCCTGGAGCCGGTCGAGCATTTCATTGAAGGTGATGGCGAGTTCCGCAATTTCGTCAGAACCCCGCACGGGGATGCGCTGGCTGACATTCGACTCGCTAATCGAGTGAGCGGTTGCGGTGAGCGAGCGCAAGGGAGCGATCACTCGACCGGCTGCAATCCAAGTAATCGCTGAAGCAATGACTGAGACGGCTAGCGTCACCAGAAGCATGACAGCGGTGGTTTCATTCACTTTTTGCCAATCTTCAGCCGCCGATTTAATGACGACAAACACCCCCCGAGTTTCCCCTTGGATTGTGACTGGTTCCGCCCAGTAGTGGAGGGTGTCAGTTGGGGTGACTAGCTCACCTTTTTCTGGCTGAGTTAGTTTCGCCCAGCGATTCAGATATTTTGAATCCTGGCGAAGAGATTCTGGCAAAGCGGCGGGACTGGATTTGTAAAGCTGACCGTCGATAAGTGCCAGCATAAACTCTCCCTCATTCGGTATGTTGCCCGACAGGAAGGTATCAAATAGCGCCGCTGTCTCTTTGATGCCGGTGCTGCTGAGAGACAGGCGGGACGCAATTCCTACAATTGCGCTTTGTTGGAGCAACTGGCGGAACTCCTGGATTTCTTGGAGGAGATTATTTTTGCTCCGCTCTTGCAGCCGCAGCGAAAGGACTTGACGGACTGCTAAGACGGATATTCCCAGCGAGCCAGCCATCAGCACCGCGCACCAAGCGATCAGACGGGTGCGGATTCCAAAAAAAATTCGACGCCATCCCTGAAATTCTCCAGTCATCAATTCCGATCTCTTTCCCCAGGAGGACT
>CAZJNL010001420.1:0-1690 GCA_964546515.1 uncultured Oscillatoria sp. | reverse complement strand
AAATCCTCTTCCATAAACCCATTGTTTTTTCTTGTTGTTGTTTGGTTCATCATAAGAACAGATCATTATTTCAAATTCTCCGTTCTCGTCTGCATAAGCATCACAACCCATCGTCTTTCATCCCTTCAGCCGCCTCTTTAGCGCATTGCTCACAGAACAAGTAATTATACCCGCACTCATCAGGATCTTCCTTGCAATGATCGCAGATGATTTCTTTTTCATTCTCGCGGGAATAAAGAGAGAGTTTTTCCCGAATCGTTTAAACTGCTATATAAACTGCAAGCCTTTTTTGAAAACCTAAAAGGTAAAAACTAAAATTGTTTAGGGTTCCTCTTCTGACCACAGCCGTTCCAGTTGATACCGCCAAGCCGCCAGGGTTGCTTCACGAGACGAAGCCCCCTGCTGCATATCGCCCATCAGTCCTTCTTGATAGAACCGCTCTAAAGTCTGGAGCGTCGCTTCCAGAGATTGCCCCTGAAGCTTCGCAGCCCGGACAATCTGGCGGATGCGCACTTCCAGCAGCCGGTTGAAGCTGTCAGAAAGCCTCCGCTCGTGCAGCGACAAGAGTTTGCTGAGTGCTGCAGAAAAGTCAGCTATAATCAGACTCGACCGGCTGTGCTGAAACACCCCCCACAGCACCCCCTGGTGCAGGGCGTAACGAGTTTCCAGCGTGTCATCAAAATTCGCTTCCATCAGCTGTTCCAGAAACGGTTGCGCTTCCGAGGCGGGGGCAATCGGCAGCAAAACCCGCAGCCAAGACCGATCCTCGGATAGCAAGACTAACAGGCGAAACTTATCAGTTTCTACCTGCCAAAATCCGGGGGCTGGAATCTCAACGGCAGCCCCAAACATTTCCTGGAGTGTGTGGGATATTTCTTCAGGATTCATAGGTATTTTAGGCTTTATATTTTACAGAGGGATGGCAGTGTGGCGCTCGCAGATATGAAAGCTGAAAGCTACAATAATAATCCCCCGACGGTCGCCGGGGGAGATATTCAGAAGTCGGAATGGAGAAGGCTGAATTAATTCATCGTTCATCCTTCATCCCTCATTCCCGTTAGCGCACCCATTCCAGGACAGCTTCTTCCTTCGTGTTAGTATTCCGTGATGGGGTTTCGCGGGTAAACTGCATGTGGAGCGAGCGGGTTTGCTCGCCATCAGCCGCCACTGCCATGATTGGGTAGTCGAGCAGTCCATCCTTGAAGGACATCTGGAAGCGGAAGGTGCCATCGGCATTCAGCTTAATCGGACGCCCGCCAATCGTCACGGTAGCATCAGGTTCGGTAGCGCCGTAAACAATCAGCTCAGCATCGGCAATCAGCCAGAACTGGCGAGGGCGAATCGGCGGTTGCGAGGCAGCGAAGCCAGCGCCGGACATGGTAAGACCGGACACCGTAGGAATGGCCCACATTCCCAGTCCCGACGCGAAGACATAGGAGCTGAGAGCCTGTTCGGAGATCATCTGACCAGAGCCGGTTCCCATCTCGTAGGAGCTGGCTGCCATCTGGTACGATCTCGGAGCCATCTCGTAAGAACTCACGGCGTAGGAGCTCGGAACCTGCGCGTAGGAACTCACCGCGTAGGAACTCGGAACCTGCGCGTAGGAACTCACCGCGTAGGAGCTCGGAACCTGCCCGTAGGAACTCACCGCGTAGGAGCTCGGAACCTGCCCGTAGGAACTCACCGCGTA
>CAZJNL010001419.1:0-1690 GCA_964546515.1 uncultured Oscillatoria sp. | reverse complement strand
AGAAGTTGAAGCAATTAGGCCCTGTTCAGTGGCCTTTTCCCGACATGACGAGTGGCGAAAAACGCGACTCATCCCGCCTGTACACGGATTTGCGCTTCCATACGCCGGATGGGCGGGCGCGGTTTGGCGCGTATCACTCTAAGGGGCTGGCGGAACCGCCCGATTTGAACTATCCTTTTGTGCTGACTACCGGCAGGCTCTACGGTCACTGGCACACGCTTTCCCGCACCGGTCGGATTGAGAAAATCCGCCAGATGCACCCGAATCCGTTTATTGAGATTCACCCCCGCGATGCGGAAAAGCTGGGGATTGCTGAGGGCGACTGGGTTGAGGTGCTATCGAGGCGCGGTTTTGCCAAATTCCCTGCTAAGGTTACGAAGGCTATTTCTCCGGGGACGGTTTTTGTGCCGATGCACTGGGGTGCTCTGTGGGCTGAGGACGCCGAGGCGAACGCCCTGACTCACCCGGAATGCTGTCCGGATTCTAAACAGCCGGAGTTAAAAGCTTGTGCGGTGCGGTTGGTGCCGGTTGGTGTTGGTGGTGGGGTTGAGGTTTCTGAAGTGGGGGTTTTTTCTGCGGGTGTGCCGGTGTAGAATTGAGTTGGGTTGTTTCTGGGTGTTGGTTTTTTAAACCGCCAAGACGCCATAGACGCGCGACTCGGCTTCCCGCAGGGTAGATCGCCAAGAATTATTTACTCGTTATTCTCTTTCCCAGGTTCTACCTGGGAACGCACCCATCAGGGGGCTGCTGCCTCTGTAGAGACGCGACATGTCCTTGTCTCTACTGTTATACTCGTTCCCAGGCGGTAGCCGCAGGCTTCCCGCAGGGTGCCCAGAGGGAGAAATCTAAAATATAGCGGTTCTCAATTGGTGATGGTGCAGATGGGCATAAAAATGGGAGCCGAAAACGGGTGTGGAGACGTGACACCGGGGTTGGTAGAATTTTCTTGTAGAGACGCGATAAATCGCGTCTCCCCTCCCCGATGCAGTGGGGAAGCGAAAAATGTACCGCACTGATATGAGAAGCGCTATATATATGAGCGAGTTGTTTCAGTTTGAAGCCGATTTTGTGGATTCCCTGCGCTGCATTCCTATGCAGGTGCGCTTGAATTTAGATACCTGTGGGGTTAAGCTGAAATTGGCTGAGTGGAACCGGTTCAGCAAGGAAGAAAAGCAGGCGCTTGTGGATATGCCGGCAAGGACTTCGGATGAGGCGAAAGCTTACCGGGAGTTGCTGCACCGGCTCGTTTTGCAACACACCGGCAAGCCGGCAACTGACTTGCCGGTGGATGTCTATCCCGCCTGGATGGATGAAGCAACTGTCCCCGACAGTGTGCGGGAAAAGGCGCAGGAAGTTGGGGTGACGCTGACACCGGCACACTGGGTTTCCCTGACTCCCCTGCGGCGCTTCGCTTTAATTAAACTCAGTCGTTCGGAACACGAAAACAGCAATTTCTTGCCGGCGCTCAAGGAATTCGGTGTGGTTTAGAGCGGTTTATATAGCACTAGCCACATTGGTTAGGACATTACACATTGAGGCCCGGCTGTTCCGTTAGCGAAGCGATGCGCGTCAGCGCATTGCAGGCGCGTTAGCCGCACTCCCAGCTACGGGTTGTCTGTCTTATACCTCGTAGTCCAGGCATCTTGCCTGTCGATGATGTCCTTGAGGGCAGGCGAGATGCCTTGTCTGT
>CAZJNL010001418.1:0-1691 GCA_964546515.1 uncultured Oscillatoria sp. | reverse complement strand
ATGGCGTAGTTAGTTTTGTCCGTTTCTTGGTTTTGAGCCAGACCAACCACTTCATACCGAAAGAAGCGGCTGCCAGAAGGAGTATTGGCATAACTTCCATAAGCTGCTTGACCGAGCATATCTGTCCCTACCTCCTAGAAGTGAAAATAACAGAGTATTTTTTCTTTTTGAGTTTTGAGTTTTGAGTTTTGAATTTCAGAAATAACTCAGCACTCGCAACTCAAAAATAACTCATTCCGGTAGCATCCCACTTTGGAGATGCAGGAGCGAAGTAGAACGCGCCCAGCCATTCTACAAAGTCCGCGCAGGCGGACTACCCTTCGGGAAGCCGCCAAGGGCGTCTACGTTTGATGAGCCGCGATTTTAATCGCCAGGATATATTTGCCGGAGTGTAAGCCTAAGTGTTACGCGCCCACTCAGCCCCGGGCACTCATCACTGATATTACGCCGGCGTCACGCTGGCAATCTTACTGCCAGATCGCAGAATTTGCTGCATTTTTGTCGAGAGCTGTTCGTAAGGCACCAGAAAGCTGGTGCTGCTGCGGCGCACGCCGGTTTGGCGAATGCCGGTGACTTCGATGCGGTAGACTTTACTATCTTCTCCAAAGCCAACAAAAGCGCCGCCCAAACACGTACTGGGAACGGCATCAGCACTGGCGCGGTACGCCCAGCCTTCAGTTCCGCCGGAGGGAGCCACAATGGTAGATGCCCGATTCTGTCCCAGTTCGCGAGCTAGGCGAGAATTCTTGCCTTCCAGCTGAGCGCGATCGCTGTTGGCGTAGCCGCGATACAGCCGGAACATGCGGTTAAACCCTACGGTTTTTTGACCCCGCTGGGTGTCAAAGCCGCGATAGTAAGGCACTATACTGTCGCCAAAGTTTTCTTGATACTCTAGAGAGTCGATGTAAGAGTCTATCTCGGCATCAAACCCCTGCGTCTCGTAGAGGTCTAGGTGATAGATTACTTCTGCCTCATCATAAGGAGCGCGACCCAATAGGTGTTTGTAGTTCAGTTCAATAACCCGGGTCTGGAAATTGCTGTATAAAAACTTGGATTTGTAAAGAGCAGATTTGGCCACATAGCGCACAAATTCTCGCACGCTGATGCTGCCGTTTTTCAGGAGGGATTCCGCTGAAGTGAGCCGTTCCGATGCCATCACATAGTCATTTCCCAAAACCTGCCGGTAAACGGCGCGAATCACATTCTCTGCATCTTCTTGGCTCCAATTTGGCCGCAATTCCACCGGCGCTGCGTCCTGAAAAGCAGTTGTTCCCAAACGGGATGCTGCTGCTGTAATAGCCATTTGACAATCTCCCAATTCACAACAAACTTTTTCAGCCAGACCTTATGCAACTCGACATATACAAGATGCCCGGATAGGTAAACAACTACTAGCTTGTGGCTAGCATCTGCATACCTGTCCGGACATCCGTTGCCGAATCTGCCTGAGCAGACAGACGCTATCTATTGCGTGGAGCATTTAAGCGATACAAAGCCAGCAACTCGAACATCTCAAGCGTGACTAAATATCTCTATGGCATCACCTATTAAGGTGAAGGTCGCTCCCGACAATGCACGCAACAATATCTTGCGTGCGCCCTTCCCGTCGCGGTCGTGATTTGAACCGCAATTGAGACATTTAAAGTTTTGGAACCACCAAGCTTTTGATGGGTGTCTCAATTAGCTCAGAG
>CAZJNL010001417.1:0-1692 GCA_964546515.1 uncultured Oscillatoria sp. | reverse complement strand
AAATCCAACTCAGCCGCCCCTCCACAACTCCATAGTCCTGCACCCGATAATCATCCAACTTTATCTTAGCATCTTTTCCCCCCTTCCCATCTCGTAACGACTCAGTTTCCGACGTGGGAATCAGCCCCTTAAACAGCAAACGAGTTCCCTGCGGCGCAATCTCAGCAATCAGCTGCTTTTGCTGCACCATCGCTCCCGGCTGCTGGATTGGCAGCTGAAATATTATACCATCCTTTTTCGCCACAATCGCATACTTATTTAACTGCTCCTTCAGCGACTTAATCTGAGTTTGCGTCCCCGTGATTTCCGATTGCAGCGCTGCAATTTGCGTTTCCAGATCGTTCAGCTGTTGCTCACTCTTCGACACCGCCAATTCACCCGCATGAATCAGACTCTGATAGCTATTTTCCTGCTCCTCCTGGCGCAGCTTGGCTTGCTCAATATCCGACTCAACTTGATGCACCGTTCTCCCATAGCTCTCTTGCTGCTCTTCTAAACGCAGCTTCGCCTGCTTCATATCGGAATTCGCTCCCTCCACCTCCTGCTGGCGTCCTTTTACCACCCCCTCCATTTCTTTTACCTTAATTTCTGCAACCACACTATCCTCCCAGAGTTTGCGGTAGCGCTCCTCTTCCACCCGCGCGTCAGCCAAACGATTCTCTGCTAAATTATAAGCCGTCTGGCTGTGTTCCAAATTTTGCTCCGCCTGCTTCACTTGAGCGAGTTTTTCCTCTTTCTGCAAATTATAAGCAGTCTTGAGAGAATCAAAAGTCTGCCGCGCCTGACTCACTTGAGAGAGTTTTTCCAATTCTTGAGCCTTGTTCTGTTGCTGCTGGGAACTGAGCGAGAGTACCAATTGGTTTTTACTCACCTTCAGCTGGTTGAGCCGGTTCTGCTGACCTTCCAATTTAATCTGGCTCTGCTGGATATCGTCGCGAACAGACTTAGACTCCAGCTCCATTATAACATCCCCAGCTTTCACCGAGTCCCCCTCTTTCACGCGCACCGCAATCGCCGCACCGGCAACATCCGCCTCCTGCTTAACCGTACCTCCTTTAAGCTCCAGTCGCCCCATCGCAGTACCAGTTTCCTCCACCTTATATAGCATCGCCCAGGGTAAAGCGATAGAAACAAACACCAGCAAAAAATACAGCAACCCCCGCGTCCAAGGTCGCGGTAAAGTGTCCAGCAGTTCCTGAGTGGCATAAGACCAGTCATCACTGGATGCAGCCGGTGCTGCTGGGGATAAGCCCTCGCCGGTACTCGGATCTTCTTCTATCTGGTGTGGGACATGTCCATTCAAACTGTTAGGCATAGTTTTATCTGAATTATATCACACTTTTAGACCTGAACTCTGGCTTGGAAAAGCCGGTGCCGGTCGGCGAAGGTTTGTGGTATCTATCTTACCTTTAATCTCCCCGGTGAATAGCAGGAGGCGGAGCCTCCAGTTATGCTTTCCCAGGATGTAGGGGCGGGCCTCCGTGCCATCGGTGTCAACTTAAGCTCCCGGCGATTGGAAAGAAGCTGTTGGCGAATTGATAGGGGGTTTTACCCCACCCTAATGCCCCTCCACCGTACCTTTTGGGGTAGGTTTTTTATAGGCTGTCTGTGGGTAGCACCGGGGTGAGGGCGAAGCATGAGCGGATGTCTGTGGGTAGCACCGGGGTGAGGGCGAAGCAGGAGCGGATGTAA
>CAZJNL010001416.1:0-1697 GCA_964546515.1 uncultured Oscillatoria sp. | reverse complement strand
TACACGAGTTCGGATTCAAAAGTGACACGCTCCCGATTCCTGGGGCTAGCCCTGATACCTGACTGAAATCTTAGCTCTCTTTGGGTGCGTGCGGGTTTAGCACGCACCTTAATTCTAACGGGATGAGAGGATTTCGTCGTCAGTGGAGAAGTCCACTTCGGCTTTGTCCCGACCGGCAGTCAAGTAATCGTTCTCGAATGCGTCTTTCAGCCCAGAAACCAGGTCAAATTCTGGCGTCCAGTTGAGTTCAGTCATGGCTTTGCGGACATCGGCAAAGAAGTGCTGGACTCGCATGGGGAAAGCTTTGCGCTTGCCGAAGTCAAATTTCTTGGGGTCGTAGTGCACGATTTGCAGCGAGTCGGGGGACTTGCCGGCAGCGGCGGCGCAGGCGCGGGCTAAACCGTCGAAGGTGACGTAGCGATCGCCGGATACATTATATATCTCACCGATTGCTTTTTCGTTGCCGAGTACGGCTGCCATCGCAGCGGCCAAGTCTTTGCAGTGACCCAGCTGCGTGAAGTGCAGTCCGTTACCGGGGATGGGAATCGAGCGATCGCGGACGATGCGGTCAAAAAACCAGGCTTCTAAATCGTTGTAGTTTTGAGGGCCATAGATATAAGTCGGGCGAATGGCGGTAAAGGGCAATCCCTGTTCTGCTAAGTAAGCTTCCGTTTCGTATTTGCCCTTGTGGCGGCTTTTGGGGTCAACCGGATCGCCCTCAATATGGGGCATCTGGTCAGATTTCAGGTAGACGCCGGCGGAACTCATATATATAAAGTGCCGCACCCGATCTTTAAATATCTCAGCCAGGGGTTGGGTGTCGCTCAGTTCGCGGCCATTGTTGTCAAAAATCGCGTTAAATTCTTCCTCAGCTAACTTTTCTTTGAGTTGGGCGGCGTCGGTGCGGTCGCCGTGAATTTGCTTGACTCCTTCTACTGGTGCCGGCTTGTTGCCGCGATTGAAGAGCACCACTTCGTGCCCTTTATCGACCAGTATTTTAGTGAGATACACCCCGATAAACCGAGTGCCGCCCATCATTAAGATTCGCATTTTTCTTCTCCCTCGCTATTGGCCGTTAGAGGCCACTATCTGGCTTGCAGTTTGCCCTTAGTTATCTTACACCTTATGGGGGCGGCGTGATGCCGGCCCTTTGCTAAAGTTTCAGCTGAGTCACGGCAATTTTACCAGAAAAGCAGACATCCACATCGGTGCCGGCGGTGCGCCGGCGTTTCCCGTATTCTCCCACATAGTAATATTCATCGCCCTCAACTCGGTAATTCACCGGCAGCGGTTGGGTGCACGCAGGGCAAAACACCACCTCTGGATCTGGTTCTCCTGGCAACAGATGGGGCAAATTCACATTCCAGAACGTTCCCGGTTCCAGGGGGCGGGTGAATAAATCCGCCAGCACACCGGCAGTCCACCGCGCCGCGAGATCCCAGTCAAAAAGTTGGCTTTTGCGGTAGTGGGAAATGGCTATACCCGGAATGCCGTGCAGCGCCGCTTCCCGCACCGCTGCGACAGTTCCTGAAATGTAGATATCCGCCCCCAGATTGCCACCGGCATTGATGCCAGACAGCACCCATTTGACATCCGGGCAAAGATGTGTTAGGGCGAGGCGGGTGCAGTCGGCGGGGGTGCCGGCACCCGCATACTCGGTAGCTGAGCGCCAGTGGACGCGGATCGGCTGACCGGTG
>CAZJNL010001415.1:0-1705 GCA_964546515.1 uncultured Oscillatoria sp. | reverse complement strand
ACTAGCAGCCGGAAGTCGTAGCCTTTCTCTCTGTCCTTTGTAAGTAACCTTGTGCCAGCCCTTGCGCCAAATAATCCCTTTCCCCTTGTCTACAAAAATACTCGGGATTTTGGCGGCCATAATTAGATTATTTTCTTTGGTAAGAGTCTCCGAGATTTCCCCGATTAAACGGACACTTATCTCACCGTAGCAAGGGGTATAACCTTCTTCTACGTCAGCAAAATCCTCCGATAACATCAGTTTTATTTGGGGGACAAACTTCCAGGTTTCTTGAAATGCCGTGACGGGAATCCCGTAGACCGGCTGCAAATCTTCTGCGCTCTCCCTAATCGTTTCTGGCACAGCAAAAGCCAAAGCTCTCAAAAGCGTTAGGATTCCACTGTCGGAATCTTTGGCAAGCGGTACGAGCCGCCGCCCTGCCAGTGGAGACGTCTGGTTCCCAGTTACCGTCTCCCAAGTCCCGATAAGGCTCGACGCCCATTCTGTTAAATTTTTTGCGGAGAAAATCCAGGCCCCACTCGAAAGAATTAAATCCTTCGGGGAGTGTCTCCAATGCAAATCTTAATCCCATTAACTTTCATATCTGTCCCGAGGTTAATTACCAGTTCAGCACAGGCATCGCTGTCCTCTTGAAAGAGAATTGAACAAAGCGGTTATCTCTGTAGCGTCAGCGCCTAAAACATTGCCCACCTAAAGGTTCCCGGTCTTGTCAAGGCTTAGAAGAGTGATGGTGACGGCGTTTTCCCCTTTGAGGCTTGGGAGTGCTTCCAGCACTTTCAAAAGTAAGGTGCGCTTAATAAACGTGCAGCTGGTGACTAACTTGCCGGTGGCGAAAAGGAAGCGATAGACAACGAAAGGTACTTTGTAGCGGGTCATCCCAACCCTTACAACTTTACTTTCGGGGAGGCTTGACCTAGGCAAAGACACGCTGCAGCTGGTCTCAGCCCGGCCCGGCACGCTGCAGCTGCTCACTGGCACCGGCACCCAGCTTGCGGGAGCGGCATCCAGCTCGTGCTGGAAAAAGCCTTCCCTTGCCAAAATCAGGTTTAGATTCCTCGTATTTTGAGAAGAGCGCCCCGAGGCAGGTGGCGTCCTGGTAAGCCTCACCCTCAGGGACTAGGAATTTCCAAGTAGCCCAAATTCCCAGTTCCTGACTACAGTATGAAAAGTCCTCTGTGCGACTTAGTAAAACAAAACCAAGCTGTCGCAAAGCCGAGGTTTGCAGTCGCTCTTCCGGTGAAAACCAGTCGGGCTTTTCGGGCTTCTGTTCGCCGACTGTTTCATCCATACATGTTTCAGATTTTTCGTTAGGCTTACCGCAGCTCACCGGCATCCCCAGGTGGGGAAGCTGACTCAAAAGGCTGGGCAATCAGCTGCAGCTGATTGGGTCTGAAAAGCATTTGAAAGGGAGTGACGATGTGGAAGTCAAGCTTCACCCACCAATGAACGAAGTGGGGATAGGGTGTTGGCAGAACAAAATGCTTCCCCCTTTCTTCCCTTCCCTTCCTAAGTATTCACTCAACCGGGGCAGAAGGATTTTTGCTCACAAGGAAATCACTAGCCTCAACATAGTGTTTTTCCATCGGCGTGCCGATGTAGCCCTTCCAGCCCTTGTCACACTCTACAACCGCCACCACTACTCCGCTCCTGCAGGCGGAGATCCTTGTTTGTTTGTGGACTGGCTGGGGCTAAATCCAGAACTTCA
>CAZJNL010001414.1:0-1708 GCA_964546515.1 uncultured Oscillatoria sp. | reverse complement strand
ACACGGGGTACATGCGGGCGATCAGGAAAACCCCAGCCGCCACCATTGTTGCCGCGTGGATCAGGGCAGAAATGGGCGTTGGGCCTTCCATTGCGTCTGGCAGCCAGACGTGCAGGGGGAATTGGGCGGATTTGGCCACCGGCCCCAAAAATACCAGAACAGCGAACAAAGTCGCCAGACCGGCACTCAGGGCACCGGAGTGCACCAGTTCTTGCAGGCGTTCGCCCATGACATCGAACTCAAAGCTGCCGGTGGCCCAGTAGATGCCCAAAATGCCCAGCAGCAGCCCGAAGTCACCCACGCGGTTAGTGACAAAAGCCTTCTGGGCGGCGTCAGCAGCCGCCTTGCGGTCATACCAGAAACCGATCAGCAAGTAAGAGCACATGCCAACCAGCTCCCAGAAAATGTAGACCTGCACCAGATTCGGGCTGACCACCAGACCCAACATCGAGGAGGCAAACAGCGACAGGTATGCGTAGAAGCGCACATAGCCCGCATCGTGAGCCATGTAGCCATCGGTGTAAACCATCACCAGAAAGGCCACCGTCGTCACGATTACCAGCATCAGGGCTGTCAGGTGGTCTATGGTGTAGCCCATAACCAGGTGGAAGTTCCCAGCTGCCGCCCACTCCAGGTTGTAGGTATAGGGAGCGTGGCCTTGAATTTGACTCCAGAGCAGGGCAAAGGACAGCACCATTGCCGCTCCCTGCAGGGATACCACCCACACGGCATTCAACTGCCGCAGACTGTTGGTAAATTTGTTTAGGGATATCAGTCCCAGGCCAACCACCATCGCCCCCAGCAGCGGCAGCACTGGAATCAGCCAGGCATACTGATAGATTAGTTCCATCACGATGACGCCTACTTTAAATTTCTTAACTCATTTAGCCGAATCGTCTACATTGTGACATACCCAGGGTGCTGAAATGATTGAGTATTTATACTACTTGTCAGCCTGTAGGGGGAGTGGGCCACCGTACTGGGGCCCGCCGCGCCGGCACTGACGGAGAAAGCCCCCACCCGGACTCTGATCCGAATGGGGGCGTCGCTAATCAACAGGATCGGGCCGCACCCTAGGCGGAATAGGGGTGACGTTCCTGGGGCTGCAGCCAGAGGGTTTGAGGGTGTTGGGTGTAGCTGAGCGTCAGTTCTTCGAGCGCCAGACGCAGATCGTCCCGTCCGTGAAAACCTTCGAGCCGGTGCCGCACCAAGCCACCTTCAAACAGGATCAGGGTCGGCAGTGTCGTGAGCCGGTAAGCGCTGGCCACTTTCAAGCTTTGGTCAGCATTAAAGCCAACAATTTTCAGTTCGTCCCCCCATTCTGCCTGAAACCGCATCAACAGGGGGTTAATCAGCCGGCAGAGGCCACACCAAGGTGCCCAAAAATGAACCAGGACTGGAGTGGAGGATTCTAAAACTTCTTGTGTAAACGCCTGCTCACCAATAGATGACAGCAACATGATCCCTCAGGGTTTATTTCCGTTTCCTATCGACGTTGGGATCATGCTACCGCTATTTGGGATCGTCTGGACAAGTAAAATTTCTGATCCCACCGCACGCTTGAGGGCGCTGGACAATTGCGGGATGGTATAGCATTAGCCACATTGGGAACGGACATTAATGGCATGGCGCATGGGGCATGGCGTATGGGGCATGGGGCATGGGGTATGGGGCATGGGGCATGGCGCATGGGGCATGGCGTCTGGGG
>CAZJNL010001413.1:0-1708 GCA_964546515.1 uncultured Oscillatoria sp. | reverse complement strand
GCTCATGCTTCGCCCTTGCGATGCGGGAAAGAGAAAAAACCTACCCTTGTAAGGGGGGTAGGGGGGGGATCTACTGCGGGCTGGTTTTGTGGGAGATGTTAATGAACATGACAATATGTTAAAGATAATCCTATTCTACCCAAAATAGCATTAAACTGAGAAGTAACACTTTTTGGAGAAATGACTTATGCCGGCTACCCCTGAGATCCTTGAGAAGTTTGTCACTTACTGGAAACAACACATTACAGGAGATGAAAAGGGAGAAGCGCAGGTGTTCCTCGACCGCTTCTTTCAGGCATTTGGCCATGAAGGGGCGTTGGAAGCCGGTGCGATTTACGAGTCACGAGTCAAGCAAGGTAGCCAGAAGGGCAAAACCGGCTTTGCGGATTTGGTGTGGAAACCCCGGGTGCTGATTGAGATGAAAAAACGGGGGGAAAACCTGAGCAAACACTATTCCCAGGCGTTTGATTACTGGACGCGGTTGGTTCCAGATCGCCCCCGCTATGTCTTGCTGTGCAATTTTGACGAGTTCTGGATATTTGATTTTAACACAATGCTGGACACACCGGCAGACAGGGTGCCGGTGTCACAACTTCCAGAACGCGCCGGCGCTTTCGCGTTTATGGAGTTGGCTGAACGAGTGCCGGTGTTTCGCAATAATCAAGTGGAGATAACGGAAAAAGCCGCAAGTCGGATGGGATTGCTGTTCCGAGAATTGAAAGATCGCGGTCAAAAACAGGGGTTTGATGAATTAGCGGCGCAGCGGTTTGTTTTGCAGTGCGTGCTGGCGATGTTCGCGGAAGATAGAGGGCTGCTTCCCCAGGATATGTTCATCGCTTCCGTTCAGGATTGCTTGAGTGGGGCGAATTCTTACGATGTGCTGGGGGGGTTATTCCGGGAAATGAATCAGCCGGGAATTACCCCAGCTGGGCGCTACACGGGAGTTGATTACTTTAACGGCGGGTTATTTGACACTATTCATCCGATTGAGCTGACGCGGCGCGAGTTGGAAATTCTGGATGTGTGCGGGCGTCAGGATTGGAGTAAGGTGCGCCCCGCTATTTTTGGCAATATTTTTGAGGCGGCGACAGACAAGCAAAAGCGTCACGCTCACGGGATTCATTTTACCTCAGAAGCAGACATTATGCAGATTGTTCGCCCGACGATTAGCAAATACTGGGAGTCGCGAATTGAGGCGGCGGTAACCATTGCAGAACTGTCAGCCCTGCGCATGGAATTGCAAAGCTACCGGGTGCTTGACCCAGCTTGCGGTTCTGGCAACTTCCTCTATATAGCTTATCAGGAACTGAAGCGGATTGAACAGCTTTTGCTGGAAAAGTTATCCCAGCGCCGGCGCGGTTCTCGCGAGCAGATGGAAATCAGTTTTGTGACACCGGCACAGTTTTACGGTATGGATATCAATCCCTTTGCGGTGGAACTGGCGCGGGTGACGCTGGCGATTGGGCGCAAGATTGCAATTGACAATTTGGGGTTGCGCGAACCGGCACTCCCTCTGGATACGCTGGACAAGAATATTATCTGCCAAGATGCGCTGTTTGTCAAGTGGCAAAAGGCAGAAGCCATTATCGGCAATCCCCCATTTTTGGGCGGAAAGCATGCGAGGACTGTCTTGGGCGATGAGTACATGGAGCGGGTTTTTGAGCGCTTCCCAGAGGTGAGAGATTCGGTTGATTTTTGCTCGTATTGG
>CAZJNL010001412.1:0-1708 GCA_964546515.1 uncultured Oscillatoria sp. | reverse complement strand
GGGGAACCCCAGCTGCTCACCCTCAAGCAGTTCCTCAGCGTCTTCCTGGAATTCCGCATAGAAGCCATTACCAGGCGGACTCAGTACGAACTGCGCAAAGCCGAGGAGCGCGACCACTTGCTGCAAGGGTTGCTGATAGCTCTAGCCAATTTGGATGGAATTATTCGACTGATTCGCAGCGCCCCTGACACCGCCAGCGCCCGTCAGGAATTGATGGTAAATTTCGGGCTTTCCGAAGCGCAAGCCGACGCTATTTTGCAAATGCAGCTGCGTCGGCTGACCGCCCTAGAAGCGGAGAAAATTCGGCAGGAACACGATGATTTACAAACCCAGATAGCCGACTTGCAGGATATTCTAGCCAAGCGAGATCGCATTCTGGAAATCATCGAAACCGAAGCGATAGAACTGAAAAACAAGTTCTCCACGCCGCGCCGCACAGTAATCGAACATGCTGAAGGAGAAATCGACGACACCGACCTGATTGCTAATGAAAAAGCCTTAATTCTGCTGACAGAACAAGGCTACATCAAGCGGATGCCGGTCAACACCTTTGAGGCTCAAAATCGCGGCACTCGCGGCAAAGCAGCTAACAAAATGAAAGAAGATGACGGCATCGAGCATTTCTTAACCTGTTGCGACCACGACAGCGTTTTGTTCTTCACCGAACGCGGCGTCGTCTACTGCCTGAGCGCCTACCAAATCCCCACCGGCTCTCGCACGGCGCGGGGCGTCCCCATCGTGCAAATGCTGCCCATTCCAAAGGATGAGAAAATTACCTCGATCGTTTCGGTGAGCGAGTTCACTGAAGATGAATATCTGGTGATGCTCACCAAGAAGGGCTTCATCAAAAAAACCGCACTCTCTGCCTTCAGCAACATCCGCGCCAATGGCTTGATTGCCATTTCCCTGGAAGAAGCAGACCAGCTGCGCTGGGTGCGGCGAGCCCGCGCCGAAGACAGCGCCATCATCGGAACCCGCCTGGGGATGGCGATTCACTTCCGAACTGACCACGAGCAACTGCGCCCCCTGAATCGCAACACGCGCGGCGTCAAATCAATGAAACTCGAAGAAGGCGACGAACTGATCAGCATGGATATTTTGCCGGCGAATGTCGTCGCCACCCTCGACCAGATCGGATCTGAGGAAGCTGAATCAGAGGAAGAAGACTTGGAACTTCAGAACGAAGACTCCGAACCCAACTCTCAAAATACAGCACTCAGCGCCGGTCAGGGTCCTTGGGTGCTGGTGATCACCACCGGCGGATATGGCAAGCGCGTGCCGGTGTCCAAATTCCGGCTGCAAAATCGCGCCGGCAAGGGAGTGATCGCCACTAAATTCAAGTCCCGCAAGCGCCCAGACCAGCTCGCTGCCCTGCGGATTGTCAATGGGGATGACGAGCTGATGATTGTCACCAGTCGGGGGATTATCATCCGTCAAGCTGTCAAAGCTATTTCCCCACAATCGCGGAACGCCACCGGCGTGCGGGTGCAGCGCCTGGATGAAGATGACGCCATCGCCGCTGTGGCTCTAGTTCCCCCTTCCAATGGTGAGGAGGAAGAGGTAGAATAATTAGGAATTTTAAACCGCAGATTAACGCAGATTAACGCAGATATTTTTCTTGGTTCTGCGTTAATCTGCGTGCGTCTGCGGTTGCCAATTAAAGCAAATTCCAACTGAGTGAGGTACAGATGTTGATCCCCCCCTTACC
>CAZJNL010001411.1:0-1709 GCA_964546515.1 uncultured Oscillatoria sp. | reverse complement strand
GGCTCGGTATGCGTCCTTGGATCTGCGTAGCTTACAGCGCTCCGGTTGCTGCTGCAACTGCAGTGTTCCTGATCTACCCGATCGGCCAAGGTTCTTTCTCCGACGGTATGCCTCTGGGTATCAGCGGAACTTTCAACTTCATGTTGGTGTTCCAAGCTGAGCACAATATCCTGATGCACCCCTTCCACATGCTCGGTGTTGCCGGTGTGTTCGGCGGTAGCTTGTTCTCTGCCATGCACGGTTCTCTGGTAACTTCTTCCTTGGTTCGCGAAACCACTGAAACCGAATCTCAAAACTACGGTTACAAGTTCGGTCAAGAAGAAGAAACCTACAACATCGTTGCAGCTCACGGCTACTTCGGTCGCCTGATTTTCCAATACGCTTCGTTCAACAACAGCCGTTCCTTGCACTTCTTCTTGGGTGCTTGGCCGGTGATCGGCATCTGGTTTACCGCTTTGGGTATCTCCACGATGGCGTTCAACTTGAACGGTTTCAACTTCAACCAGTCTGTGATTGACTCGCAAGGTCGGGTTATCAATACTTGGGCTGATGTGATCAACCGCGCCAACTTGGGTATGGAAGTTATGCACGAGCGCAACGCTCACAACTTCCCGCTCGACTTGGCTAGCGTTGAAGCTCCCGCTATTAAGGGCTAAGACTTACCTCGGTATGAGACGCGACATGTGGGAGACGCGATTTATCGCGTCTCTACAAGATAAAAAGCGCTCTCCGAAAGGGGGGCGCTTTTTGCTATTTAAACTTGCACTGAATGTATTGTTGAAATACAGGATTGAGCTGAAACATCGCTCGCGCTCCCACTTGCACTTTTTCCACTAAGCCGCGTCGCGCTAAAGATTGTATGGCTTGCCAAACGTCTGATTGGCACAAGTCACTGTCAGCCGGTTGCTGTGAAATATCTACAGCTTCATCTTGACTCGCTAACCAGTAGTTCACCTTTGTTTCTAACTCCGATAAGCGCTCTAAGTGAGATTCTAAAAGGGGTTCTAAGTCTCCTAAAAAGATATGATTGCGCTCGGCTAAAAACAGGGACACGCTCCCGTTAAATAGTTCCACAATGGTTGAAGCTATGATGTTTAGCCAGGAAGGGTGGCCCTGATACAGGGTAAGTAATTCAGACCACTTTTCCTCATCTGTTAATCCTTTTTCTCTGAAGATTTCACCGGCATGTTCTCCTAACCCTTGCAGGTGTAATGTCGGCGCGGGCCGGCTGTCACCTTCTAAAGTAGCGATGTCTCTGGGTTTTTCCCAGCTGAGGAGGATTAAACAGCTGTTATGAGAGGATGTGGCAACTTGTTTAAAGAATTTGCTATAATCTTCATAGCCAGGTAAATATTGACCCGCTAGTTCGCCGGTACTGAAAATAGTCTGCAGGTCGTCAAGGATGACTAAACAGCGAGACGAGCGAAAATAATCGAGGACTGTGGGTAAGGGGGGTTGTTGCGACTGTGAGAAAAATTGGGTGAGCTCGGTTTGGAGGCTGGCAAGTGTGGGAGTGTTGCTGAGACTTCGCCAGATAATATAATCAAATTCGGTTTGAATGTCTTCGATGAGTTTAACCGCGAGTGCGCTTTTGCCAATTTCACTTAAGCCGTAGAGCGTAATCAAGCGGGTGCGTGCTTGTAGAATCCACTGTTTGAGGGTGGAGAGTTCTGCGGTGCGATTGTAGAAGATAGCCGGTGCCGGTGCGT
>CAZJNL010001410.1:0-1709 GCA_964546515.1 uncultured Oscillatoria sp. | reverse complement strand
GACTGTCTCACTAATCATACCCCTTTGAGCTGCTTTTGATCCAAGCCGGGCAGGGTCAGTTTGAGACAATTTTAATCAGCTGTCCTGGTGCTGCCGACAGTTGGGCTGACTCAAAAGATTAAAGGCAAAATTTTATGTTCTTTGAGACTGTGAAATAGAAGCGCCCACGACTAGACTTGCTTACCTGTAATAGCCCATTGAGACAGATGACATGGATGCTAACGAACTTTTAGAGCGATACGCTGCCGGTGAAAGAGATTTTCGGGATGTAAACCTGATGAGAGCCAACCTCCAGGGAGTGGATCTGAGTGGGGCCAACATCCGGAATGCCAACCTGTGGGGAGCTCACTTGGTGGGAGCCAAGCTGCGTGGGGCCAACCTGCGGGAGGCCACTCTCCCAGAGGTCGATCTCAGTGGGGCCAACTTGAGTGAGATAAACCTGATTGGGGCGGATATAACTCGAGCCAATTTAGAAAAAGCCAATCTCACTGAGGCTAACCTGAGTCGCGCCAACTTAAGTGAGGCTAACTTGCAACAAGCCAATCTGAGTGAGGCGATCTGCAGTGAAGCAAGACTTCTTAAAGCCAATCTGCGCTGGGCGAACCTCAGTGATGCCAACTTGAGCCGGGCTTTTATGAGTGATGCCGACCTGAGTCGGGCCAACTTAGAGTCGGTGAACCTGACCATTGCCATCTTGAGTGGGGCGATCCTGGAGTCGGCGAACCTCAGCAATGCGATTCTCAATGGGGCCACTCTCAGTGGGGCCGACTTGAGAGGGGTCAATTTGAGTAAGGCCAAACTGAGTGGGGCCAACCTGGCTGGTGCCAATTTGAGCAAGGCGCAAATGCGGGGAACCAACGCCAGTTGGGCAACTCTGCGGGAGGTCAACCTGAGTGGGGCCACCCTGCACCGGGCCAAGCTGAGTTGGTCAAACCTCACGGGAGCTAACCTGCGGGATGCCATCTTGATTGACACCAATATTTATCGGGTCAACCTGCGAGACGCCGACCTGAGGGGGGCAATTATGCCGGATGGGACAACTCACGATTAGACCGGCTTCTCCTTTGCGCCCAGAGCCGGTGACAGTTCTGACGGGGGCAACTCTGCCTGATGGCACAACTTGCGCCCCCTGAAGCGCCGGTTTAGCACTGAACCGCCTCCCAGAGTTGATTCACGCTCACAAATTGATAGCCTTGCAGCAGCAGCTGGGGAATAAGACCGGCGGCTATCTCGGCTACGTCTTCTCCGCCAAAGTATCCGTCGTGCAAAACTATCACTGAACCGGGTTTAACTTGCTGCACCACCCGCCGCACCACCACCGGCACCCCCGGTCGCACCCAGTCTTCCGGCACCACGCTCCACATCACAGGCCGGTAGTTCCACTCCTGCAGCCAGCGCAAGGTCTGGGGGGTGAAAAAGCCATTGGGAGGTCGCACGTCTCGAACGTGCTGCCGGACATATTCTAAGTCCAGCTTGCATGCACCGGCAATCGCAGCTTGGGTTTTTTCCAGGCTTTGCTTGAGTTCCTCACCGGCAAGCCGGGGAAACGAGCGATGCGTCCACCCGTGCAGCCCAATCCAGTGCCCCCGCAGGTAAACTTCTTTGGCCACTGCCGGCGCTGCCTCCACCCCGACGCCCAGCCAAAAGAAACTGGCCTGAACCCCGTAGCGGTCTAAAACTTCCAGCAGTTGGGGAGTGTGCTGCGGGTG
>CAZJNL010001409.1:0-1709 GCA_964546515.1 uncultured Oscillatoria sp. | reverse complement strand
TATAAATTATTGGTTGGGACTAATAGATTCTTCGCCCGAATGCTTCGCCCCTACATAAATGGGATGCTCCCATCCCTCCAGTCATTACCAAGGCCAGCGCTGAGGGAACAAGCGGCACCCAACTGCCCTGTATCAAAAGAATATAGCAGATTCCAGACAAAATGACAAGAGCGCCGGCAATTGCCACCCCTCGATGTAACGGCTTGCGCCACCCCCAAACCAGCGCACCGCCCGCAAATGACCACCCCCAGATCCAGATAGTTTCGCCCCATGCCGGCCAAACTCCCAACAGGGGGCGCTTGTCCAGAACCGCACTGAGAATTTGACTCACCATCTGCGCCTGAATCAGCACTCCGGGCATTGTCTGGTACGGCGTCGGGTGATTGTCAGGTTTAGTTGGGTCAGTAACGCCAATCAGGACAATTCTATCCCTTACCCAATTGGGGTCAAATTGGCCATTCAAAACATCGCTGATGCTAACTCGTCGCGCCACGTCTTTGAAGGTGCGGTAATTCAGCAAGATTTGATAGCCCCGCAAATCCGTATGGCGGTAGCCACCGGCACCGGCAGGCTTGTCTGGATTGATTTGCAAAGGTTTGAAGACAGTCTTCCTTAAGGTTAGATATTGAGTGAGGTCAGGGGCGATGCCCTCTTTTTCATATAAGTAATCAAGTGCCAGCCGCAAACTAAACGAATGGTCAGCGCGACAGGGAGAATTAAACTTTGGATCGAAAAACAACAAGTGCCGGCGGATAACCTTGTCCGAGTCTGGTACAATATCGCTAAAGCCGTGTCGGTCTTCATCAGTCACTGCAGGAGGCGGTGGGATGCCGGGGTCATTATCTTGAGGAACTTGACAGATGACAATAAGCCGGTCATTTTGCAGCTGTTTCACTAACTCAGCATTGCCAGTTCCCACCGGCACATCGCGATAGATATCCAAACCAATAACCGGCGGCTGATGCGAACCTATCTTTTCTATCACCCGCGCCAGAATGCCATCGGGTAGCGGAAAGCCATATTTTTTGATATCATCAGAAGTAGCTTCAACCACCAGCAGTCGCGGGTCAGCTCCTTCATCGGGGCGCACTTGCATGATTTGGTCAAATGCCTTAAGTTCCAGTGTTTCCAGCCACCCTAACTGTCGCACCCCCAGCACTAGGCTAGTGGCTGCCAAACTTGCCAGAAACGCCGCCCCAAGTTTGACCCAATTATACCGGCTTCCGCGCTCACCCCTCTTCCCACTCTTCCCATATTGCAACTCCTCCCAAGTCGGCGGAACTTCTGCCGGATTCTGGCAAATCACCGGCATCCAGCTAGCACAGGGAAACTCACGCTCTAACCCGTGCAACCTTTCCCGCGCCGAGCGCACCGCCATATATAAAGACGTGCCACCGGCAAACCCTTGCAGAAAATACTTCAAAAACTCCTGCGCCACTTTATCCGGCACCGGCTCTCGCATCACAATAACTTGCGGAATTTGCAAATCTGCCAGCTGCTGCGCCAACCCCAACCCATCGCAAGAGTTGAAAATCGCCACCTGCAAACCCCGCGCAATCGCTTTTCTAAACCCCTTCTTTAAATCGTCAATCGTTAGACTGTCCTCCTGATTAATATAAAGACGCCCCTTTTTGTCTTCAGTGCGGCTGTGCCCCGCAAAAAACAATATATCCCACGACTGCTCCCAAAGTTTGTAATTTATCTCCGTT
>CAZJNL010001408.1:0-1711 GCA_964546515.1 uncultured Oscillatoria sp. | reverse complement strand
ACTCGGAGACGCGATAAATCGCGTCTCTACAAACTCTCGTTCCCAGGCTCCGCCTGGGAACGCCCCTTTGGAGGCTCTGCCTCCTTTCAAGGGACATTAAGGATTTGGAAAGCGCGGACTCCACCACTGATACCAGGAAAACCAGGCTTTTTCTAGAGTTTGGTAAGCATCTTCAGGTGAAGAATTATTTAAAGGTACTGACAAATGCGCCCAGAGACAGCGCATATCCCGAAGTTCTGCCTGACCTAGCAACCAGGGAAGGAAACGGTGCGAGCGCACATCGTAGGTATATCGGTTGCGCCTAAACTGCTCATCCGTGACGGTACTTCCGCCACGCGGGTTGATACAGGCGCTCAGGTACGCTCGTCCTTGGTGAGCGAAAAGGCTGTAGAAGCCTACCCCTTCTTTCTGGCGCAAAACCGGCAGAACTTTATCGGCAGATGAGGAGATAGCCGTGTGGGTTTTGATGTATGACTCAATCTCACCAGAGGTAATAACAAAATAGCGCATCTCAATATCCAGGGGCACACCGTTTTGGATGTAGTGATAGCGCCTTCCAGAAAGGAATTTAGGACTTTTGGCAGTTTTATTTTCCAGGGGAGTGCTGGCTAAAGGCTGCCATTGCGGTAAAGAAACCGCTGGGGGAAAATTGAAGGGGGTGAGTGTGGGCTGGCTGCCGGTGGGATACAGAAGGGACTTTCCCAGAACAAAGAGAACACCGCCAAAGATGGCAGCCAACAGCGAAATCCGGATTTTTTCCCAGCCCTTCATAGCTTCTCTAATGATACTCTTCCAATTTTACGATTGTTTGGCGAGGACTGTCAAGTGGCAAAATACTCCGAACACCAGCACAGCAATCGCAGAAAATATCAGAGATCCATCCCCGCGATGCCAGTATTCAAAGGCTTCTTGATTGGAGAGGGATGTGAGGACAGCCAGGAGAGCAATCCGCACGCCATTGACCGCAAATCCCAGGAGAGCAGCCACCACCGGCACCAATATTTTTTGCTTCCAGCTAGTGGGAACCATGACTAACAGGATAGATGTCCATCCCCAGAGCTGGAGCATCAGACCGATGCCGGAACAGCCCTGGTACACTTCTACAAAGCCGGTTGGGAGAGTCACCATCACACCCTGGCTAGATGCTGGAAATCCTAATAACCAAAGGACAAAAGCTGCGAATTTAGCGGTTAGCAGAGAGATATCAAAGGGTAATAGCCATCCCTCAGCCACGGCTATAAAACCTAGGAGGCTCAGTTCTTGCCAGTATTGCTTTAATCCTTTAACGCCAGAGGCTAGAAGACCCAAAACCAGACCGGAAATGAAAGGTGAGATGCGAAGAAAAGAGGGATTGCCAGAGAGGTGGGCGCTCTTGAGAATAACCAAAGTCAGGAGGGATGCGCCCAGAAAGCTGGAGAAAACATCGCTTTCCAGATTTAAGGTGTCGCGCTTTTTCCACTGCAGGGCGGATACCGCCACCCAAAACAGGACGGTAGTGCTCAGCAGGTCACTGTTTCCACTTCTCCAAGTCAAAGTAAGATGCAGGGCAATTAAGCCGGCGGCTATACCCAACAGCCATAATTTTAAGTCTTTGACAGCAAGTTTCAGGTTGAGCATAATTAGATAGTAGCACTAGCAAAATTCGTTAGGACACCCTTGAGGGCAGGCGAGACGCCTGCCCTACGGATATATCTCGTAGTCCAGGCATCTT
>CAZJNL010001407.1:0-1711 GCA_964546515.1 uncultured Oscillatoria sp. | reverse complement strand
AGCCCAAAGTTTGTAGTTGGGCTAAAGCCCAAAGTTTGTAGTTGGGCTAAAGCCCTACCAACTGGGGTTGACGCCACAAGGAGGGGAGATGGTATAATAACTGATGACTTTTCCGTGTTCAAGCTAAAGTGCAGGGGACAATAGACTTGGCGCACTTGGTCAAGCAAACGGGAGGTTGCGGTTCGGTTAGGCCAAATGTGGTACACCATGTTTTCTTGGAGGATGAAACCATCATTCCCAGAGCGGCACTTTTCTAACGCATTATTGCGCTAGTATGCGCTCAAAAAGCGTTTTTACCGGAGCGTGCGGTCAAACTTACGTATAAGAGTGTGTTACACCGCAGTGTGGGGTGTAATATATACTTTGCACGGTCTTAGACCGTGCAAAGTATAGGTAGCGCAGTCTTGGAAATGTAACCGATTTTAGGATGAAAACATATGAGTAACCACGGAATGCTAGACCTTAAGGATTTCTATGATTACACTACACAGCAAATTGAGCGCGAAAATGACTTAATCAATAATCGACTGTCCTGGATGCTTACATTTCAGGGTTTTCTATTTGCCGCTCTTGCCCTAGTTGTTAATAAAGATACAGAGCCAGCCGTAGGTCTAATTTTCAAAAACGTACTCCCTATCATTGGTATAGCTGTAGCTTTGCTAGCATTCCTTGGAGTTTTGGCTGCTTATATTTCAATTGACAACATTAAACAAAAGTGGAAAAAGCAGTTGGTAAATCAGCAATATCCACCCGCTCATGGCACGCCTTTAGCGAGCTTTTTAGGAAGAATTACAAGCTACGGGATACCTATATCGATCGTTATCGCTTGGTTACTTATTCGCAGTGGGCTAACGTTAATGCCACTTAACAAATAGCTGCACCAGACAGCCAGTCCTAGTGTTTAGCGTGAGGAGAGAAATTATATACCGCCGATGATATTATACCTAGTGGCGGTTTAAACTGTAATTTTGAAATACCCCATGCTCTATGCCCTATACCTTCTGCCCATCCCCAAACTTACGCTTATGAACGCAACTTGGTATTAGCCGTTAGACCGCGAGGTTGGAGATTTGCGATCGCTTATAATTGTTGACGAATTCACCAGCCTCCTTTTTCACCTGCTATCTGGTACAGAACATTTTGATTATAAGGTGCAACGATTTTACCAACTGCCGATCCGGGAATTATGTGTATGCTCCTGTGCCAATCCCTGACAAACACCTTTACTCCAATCTTCCTTGTCCGACTCGATGAGCGAACGGGCAATGTCTTCATTATCGCTGGCGATACTATACAAATAGATATCTATCCCAATGGTCGTTGAAGGTTCCTGGAATAAAGTCTGACTTTAACACAATGACTAAGGTAGAGCTACGAGGCTATCTGGTAGCCCATCCCAACGCTCGCTCAGCATTTTATGCGTTTGTTGACCGCTTCACCTCCTAAGCATCTCCTGAAATCTTTGCAACTCCCCAATCCCAAGTAGAGGTCGAGGCAGTGGCAAAATTGATTCAGCCAAAAGTGGAACAGATCAATATCAGCCAATGAGGCGAGCGAACGCACCACGTAAAAATAAGCTTTTCTGCTTCTGAGTGTGTCAATTTTTGCTGAATAATCAACACCTCAAACAATGATTAAGAAAAGTCAGCAACCACACGAAACTCAATACTGGGATATCGAAAACCGGCATCATAGCAAAACCGGTTAGCGC
>CAZJNL010001406.1:0-1713 GCA_964546515.1 uncultured Oscillatoria sp. | reverse complement strand
CAAAAGGGGGGGAACATTCTCTTGCGCCCCCCTTTTTAAGGGGGGGCAAGGGGGGCTCTGGATTGCTGATACTTATAACTAGCAACTTAGGTTAAGTTATATTATGTCCGGTGGCACACGCAATGGGGGATTGGGCATGGGGGATTGGGTATGGGGGATTGGGCATTGGGTGCTAGCTGCAGGCGCAGCAGGTGCGTTAGCGTTAGCACCTGCGTTCCGCAGCTAGCACGCTCCCCACCCCAGAGGGGCGCAAGGCGCTCTCAGCCCCCTCGCTGTCAACTCCTAGCCCCCTCCCCGTGCGCGGGGGAGGGGGTTGGGGGTGGGGTTAACCGGATGCCGGCAAAAGGTTTTGCATCATCCTGGTGCGACGCCGGGGTGAGAGAAACCGGCACGGCACGTTGCTGTGAATATTTTACCTCAAGATGACACCGACCAAGAGCGCACCTCGCCCAGTGTCACCGGCATGGGATCTTTGACATCTATGGTAAACAGGAAGACTCTCTTGGCTCGCAGGCTGTTTTCTTGGTCAAAAAATTTCAGCTTCATATCCCAGCAGTCGCTGTCAAGCCGGCAGAAGGGGCTTTTCTCGACTTCGATGCTGTGGAGTTCCATCCCTCGGGCGATGGCTTCAATAAAGGTGGATGCGGCTTGGAAAACGTTGGTGGAGGCGAAGTTGAGGGCGCGATCTCGTGAGGTTTTCCCCAAGTTGCTCAAGTCGTAGTAAATGCGCTTCAGGAAGCTGTTCAGAGAGCGCTGTATGGCTCGCTCGTCGGCGTCTGCAGCTTGAGCGCGAACACTTTCTGCAGCGGCGCTCACCAAGCTATTGACGTTCCAGCCGTACATCCCCCGGGTGTTTCGCACTGTAACGACGGGAATCTCTTGACCTGAAAACAGTGTAACTGTTCTGTCGGTGAGGAAGCCGGGAAGGCTGATGCGCTCGATGTATTCGTCGCTGTTTTCGGGTTCAACTTGCCCGGCTAGGATTTGGACGAGGGTTTCGTAAACATCGCCACCAAACGCTCCTTTGGGTTCAATTGCGTAAACCGGCGTGAGTTCCTGGTTGAGTGTCCAGATGAGCGATTTGGCTTCTGAGGTGTTTTCTGCTAAATAGTCTACCATCTGGCGGGCGTCGTAAGGATTGGCGGGAACGGTTGCGCCGTCGATGGTGACTGCCGGCATTAGCTGTTTGAAGGTGTCGCGCCGCGCTTCTGTGCCGAAGTCGTAGCCCAAGGTTCCTAAGGCGTACACTAGGTTTGATACTGCGCTGGGATTAATGGCATCAGCGCTTTGGCTGGCAGTAATGAAAGAGGGGTTGAGCGAGGGGGCTGTATTCCTGGGCGTTGCCTGGGAAGGCACCAATACAGGCTCCGCCACTTCCTTATTCTTTTCGTTTCCAGGCGTGTGACTGTCACGAGCTAATACGGTCGTATCTGCCTCTAGATTAGCGCTGTCAGGCTGTTTGTGCCCGCCGAGGGGAGGAGATAGAAGCACTGGAGGCAGAGCCTCTAGGGTTTCGTTCCCAGGCAGAGCCTGGGAACGAGATAATATGGGAGGATCTGCCTCTAGGTTGGGGTTCGCAGGCTCAGCCCCGGAACGAGATAGTAATGGTGCGCCGGCTAGCAGTTTAAATGCGCCGGTAATATTGAGTTTTCCAAGCAAACAGCGTTCCGGTTCTTCTATTTCTTGAGGGTCGCACGGAAGGGCGCTGTTGAG
>CAZJNL010001405.1:0-1717 GCA_964546515.1 uncultured Oscillatoria sp. | reverse complement strand
CTTTCCATACAGTGACAGTCCTCAGAGCGCCACCCCTGCTAGCGGTTGAGCTAAAGTCAAGTGTATGGGCATGGGGCGTATGGGCCCCGCCCTCGCAGGCCACCTGCCGGCGATTCTGTACGATATCGCTGCCTACTGCCTGTCACACAACAGAGTTATTTAAGAGAGATTCTCTGCTGTGAGCACGCGGCAACACCACCGTCACACCCCACACCAACTAAATCGCTCGCCTCCCAAGCGGCAAATACAGCCTCCCTCAGATCAGGAGCCGACTCCCGCAAAGCCGGTTTCTTCTGCCGCCGAAACCGTAAACGCGCTGGCGCAAGCCGGTGCCATAGACGCGCTGCAGCTCACCCGGCCAGTCGCAGCCCCAGCGAGGCCTGGAAGTTTTAAATAATGCGGATAGGGGATTTCTCAGCCAACTCGGGCGAGACGGTCAGGTTGAGGACGGCTTTGATGTCCCTGCGATCTTTGACTAGCTGGGAAACAAACTCTATGACTTCCGGCTCTGTCGCTCTCCACTCCCGGTCGGGGTCTGCAAACTGCTTGCAGTTGAACGGCTTGAGGATGGCAATTTGCGCCGGCAGCAGCCACAGGTCAGGCAGGTGGATTTGACCCTCTGCGGGCTCGACCTGCTGCCGGAAGTGCTGGCGGTCGCGCCGCTCCAAGTAGCGGGGGTCGCAGGTCAGCAGGTAGTGCAACAAAATCTGGGAATGCCAGCGCTTGTCGTGGAGTTTTTTGAGAACCGGCGTCACTTCCACCCCTTTGCGCAGCCATTGGGCAAACTTCTCTTCGAGCCGACGCGACTCTTGTGATGTCCGAGAGCGCTTTTCCTGCAAGGCGTTGAATTCCTTCTCGGAAATGTCCGCAGCCGAGCTGACGGCTTGAGCCTCCTCATCCCAGAGTTCGTCGCCAGACGCGAGCAACTTGTCGGACCTGTCGGGGTCGGAGTCCCGCACAATGTTAACCTGATGCCCTTCCTCAAGGGGCCGGTCGATCACGGACTGGCGCTGATTCCTAGCGTCGGCGTTGGTTCTCGCCGCTAATCATTGCCCTAGTGCGCAGCGCAACGCTGTCGTCAGCGCTGTCTTTATCAAAGTCCGCTTCCCGCAGCAGCATGATATTGAACCAGGCTTGCTTTTTAGAATTCTTCACCCGGCTGTAGGGACTGTCTGCGCCGTCGTCTATCAAGTTGACTCCCCTCCCCCGCACCCAGACGTGGCGCGCTCGCAAAGACCGCACGCGAGAGAGCGACTGGAGAATCTCGTTGCCGCAATGGCGGCCTGGAAAATTCCGTAGACGCAGGTGTTGTCTCCCTTTAGGTCTACACTCACGCCGGTGGCGAGAGTTGGCTCGGCAATAATCACGTCATATTCGCTGACCACTGCGTTGACTCGCGGCTCTCCCACCCTTTGGCGGGGTGTTTTGGGTTGGCAACCGTGTCCGCATCAATACGCAAAATCGTCTTGCCTTTGAGCCGGTTGCACAGCTGCTTTTCAAGGTTTTTTGTGCCAAACTTGCTCAATGCCTTCAGGGCGTCAACCTGAATCCAGATCCGCCCGACCCGGCTTACTTCCTCAACAGCAGCTTTCAGCAGCCCTGATGCGTCATCCCGGCTAACTCCCTTCTTTGAAATCGTGTTGTAGAAGCTCACGGAGCATCCTTGTTCGGGCTTCCAGTTGTTGACAGCAACCCCGGGCTGAATATTGAAAGGGCA
>CAZJNL010001404.1:0-1721 GCA_964546515.1 uncultured Oscillatoria sp. | reverse complement strand
TCGGATGTCTTCAAAGAGACTCTTGCATTTTGGTTTGAGAGACTTGGCCGCATTCAAGGAATCTGTCCATCTTTCAAATTCTTGGGAGAATCCAGGGGTTATCAATTTAAACATCACTCGGCACTTAGGGTGGTTTTTCTAGTTTGACACATCAAGTAGCGGCTGACATAATACAGTAGCGTTACCCGGCGGTTACCTGATATAATAGCATGCTGTGACTTAGAGACGCAACATGTCGCGTCTCTACCAATTTATAGCGTATTTTCGGACGTAGGACAGGCGTCGCGCTTACGCGCCGCTGCGCTAACGCCTGTCCATCTGTCCCTCTGGCTCTACCCACCGGCTCCCGCAATCTTTTGCAGCCCCCGCACCAATCGCCCGATACCTTCCCGAGCGGTTTCCTTTTCCAGCGCCCCGTAAGCCACGCGCAGGTAGCACCCGGAATCCATCCCGAAAGTCGTCCCCGGAATTGCCGCCACCCCATACTCGCGGACAAGCTTTTCCACCACCTCCATCGCGCCCAAATCCGTGTGAACATTCAGCAGAAAATAGAACGCCCCATCCGCCTCCGGAATCGTGCAGAAATCTCGCACGCCCTCCAGTTCGCCCAGCACCAGCTGTCGCACCTCAGCAATCGCCTTTACCTTTTCCTGGCAATAGCTTGAACCCGCCTGCAAAGCCCCCAAAGCCGCATACTGCGAAATCACCGGCGGACAAATTAGAATGGTATCTTGGATTTTTTGAACAGAGAGAAACAGGTGTTCCGGGATTACCATATAGCCGATGCGCCAGCTGGCAAATCCGTAAGCCTTGGAAAGCGAGAAAAGCGATATCGTGTGTTCGCTGCTATTTTCAATCGAACCGGGCGAAAAATGTTTCACCCCGTCGTAGGTAAAATATTCATACGCCTCGTCACTGATGTGGTACAATCCGCGCCGCCGGCAAATCTCACTCACAGCCCGCAGCGCCTCTGGGGAATACACCGCGCCGGTGGGATTGTTCGGCGAAATTGTTACAATCGCCCGCGTTTTGTCCGTAATCGCCCCCTCAATCGCATCCGGGCGCAACTGGTAATTCTCATCCGTCCCAACCAGCACGGGGCGACAGCCGGCTGTGACAATCGCCATCTCGTGGTTGAAATAATAGGGCGTCTGGATTATAATTTCATCACCGGGGGAAGTGATGGCGAGAATCGCATTCATAAATCCCATATTGCTGCCGGCGGTCACAAAAATGCGGTTCGCACCGCTGGGAGTGATGCCGTTCTCAGCTTTCAGCTTTTGGGAGATCGCCTCCCGCAGCGGCGCAATTCCATGCACCGCCTTGTACTTGTGATTTTCCGGGTCAGCCAGAAATTGAGAAATCTGCTGCGCCGCCTCAGGCGGAGGGCTATAATAGACAACGCCCTGTCCCAGCGATATCGTACCCGGACAGCTGCGGATAAGTTCCCCGACAACAGGTATAATCGGTGACTGAACAGCCTGCATTCTAGACGTGTAATTTTCCATTAGAGTAAATCGAAGAAGGAGTGAGTGGAATGAGGAAAAAGAAGCAATCGCGACGGGCTTTTTTAGCTGTAATTTTTGCCCTAGCTACAGTTATCGCCAGCTGCGGCGCACCCCCGAACACCGGCAGCCCGCAAGCCAACCAGCCAGGGGCGCTCGTTTTCGGTTCTGGGGGACAGCCGGTGAACCTAGAACCGGGCAATATCACCGACGGAA
>CAZJNL010001403.1:0-1724 GCA_964546515.1 uncultured Oscillatoria sp. | reverse complement strand
GTCTCTACAAGAAGACGCGATAAATCGAGACGCGATAAATCCCGTCTCTACAAGAAGACGCGATAAATCGAGACGCGATAAATCGCGTCTCTACAAGAAGACGCGATAAATCGAGACGCGATAAATCCCGTCTCTACAAGAGTTACGTTCACCTGCTTGCAGGTAATTTTATATGATATTGCGCCTACTTCACCTGAAAAAAGCTCCTCTCCTCGCTTTGCTGTTACCCCTCGCGCTTGCGGGGTGTGTTAACAAGCCGGAATTGAATAAACCGGCTGCTATCCCAACCCAGCCGGCATTGAATACACCGGCTGCCATCCCCACCCAGCCGGCACTGAATAAACCGGCTGCCATCCCCACCCAGCCGGCATTGAATAAACCGGCAGCTATCCAAACCTTTGTCAAAAACTTGCAACCGCAGATGTCCCGGCTTCTGCAACAGGAACTCAAGCGCCGGCAAGTGGACTTTCAAGTCACCCCACAAACACAAGGGAATGCGATTCGCTTATCAGTTCCCAGCTGGCTTGACAGGGATACGGTTTGGGATGTTAGAATAGAATGGGATAATAATGTGCCGGTTATCAAAGGGAAAGTCCTCACGAAGCAACAGAAAGACTTAATTGAAAAGGTGGCAGCAGAGAGCTTTAAGAACACGGCGCGATCGCAGGTAGCGATTTTCCCCTATGATGATGTAGCTCTAGATTATGGCATTACTGTCAAGCCCTACAGCAACCTGTATGTGAAGCCGAAAGAAGAAGCCGGTAGCAACTTAGCAACCCAGGTGCGTTTGGGGACGCCGGTGAAACTCTTAGAGTACAGTGCGGACAAACAGTTTGTCCGGGTTCGGATTGAAGATGACGGTTATATTGCCTGGATGACAAGGCGCGATATAATGGAATCGGAGCGGGCGACTTTTGAGGAGTGGGTGAAATCTCCGAAACTGACGCTCGCGAACACAATCAAGCAGCCGCGAGAAGTCTACTTCGGGACTCGCCTCAAGTACGTTCCTGTCAAAGAAACTGACAAAACCAGTGGGAAGTCACCGGAAGTTGTGGGAGCAGTCATTCCTGACAAGTCCGCAAAACCTGAAGCAATGCCTGTTATTCAGCTGAAGAGTCAAGATGTATCCCTAAACCAAGCGACTGCTGACAAAGCGGCACTGATTGAGATTGCCAAACAATTTCTGCCCACAGGAAAGCACGGGGGAGGAACTCATCCGCGGGGGGGAGCGGTTGGGAAGAATTTGGATTGCAGCGGGTACACGCAAACGGTTTTCCGAGCGGGGAATATTTATTTGCCGAGAGATGCTGACCAGCAGCAGCTTTACGCGCTGCCGGTGGCTGAGACTTTGCAAAAAATTGACCAGTTGCGCCCGGGAGATTTAGTTTTCTTCAGCCAGAACAGAAAATATGCCACTCATGTAGGGATTTATATGGGCAATTACCAAGTTATTCACTCGTCTGTGGGAGGGGCTTACACTGGCGTCAAGATTAGTGCGCTCAAAGGTGGGGGCGATTATGACAAATATTTGCAAGGAATCTATTTTGGTGGGGGGCGAGTTGGGGGATTTTAAAATTAGGACTTAAGACTTAAAAGTGTGTGGTGGTGCGTTCTCCGGGGGGGAACGCACCCTACTTATTCTTGAAACCCAAGCCGAAGCGGGTTTTGTCTGATGAGCCGCGATTTCTAATCGCCAGGGCATATTTGTAAAGACATTAAAAATT
>CAZJNL010001402.1:0-1725 GCA_964546515.1 uncultured Oscillatoria sp. | reverse complement strand
GCTAAAATGGCTTTGGTAAACAGAAAGGATGCCATGTCAGGACGCCCCCACGGCCCGTACACTGTAAAGAAGCGCAGCCCAGTCGCCGGCAGACCGTACAAATGGCTGTAACTGTGAGCCATCAGTTCGTTGGCTTTTTTGGTGGCGGCATAGAGGCTGACTGGGCGATCTACATTATCGTGAACGGAAAATGGTATTTTAGTATTAGCACCGTATACTGAACTGGAAGAAGCAAATACCAGATGCTTCACTCCCGAGTGTCGGCACCCTTCTAAAATGTGGGTAAAACCAACCAGGTTACTATCCGTGTAAGCGTAGGGATTCTTTAAAGAGTAACGAACGCCAGCTTGGGCTGCCAGGTTGACAGCGCTCTCGAAGCGTTGCTCGGAAAATAGCTGTTCCATGCCGGCACGATCTGCCAAATCTAGCTTGTGAAAACTAAAATCTGGCAGCCCCTCCAGTTGAGCTAACCGGTCTTTTTTGAGAGCGACATCATAGTAATCGTTGAGGTTATCTAGCCCAACGACCTCATTGCCCCTAGCGAGTAGGCGCTGACTCAGGTGAAAACCGATAAAGCCAGCTGCGCCGGTGACTAAAATTCTGCCCACGTCTTCTCCCTATAAGCTCCAGTAATCCATATGTGTTGGTAGTGTAGCAGGAGCTAGAATGGATTTTACACCCACCAGCACTCCTGCCGGGCGCACCCCAGTCAGCAACTGCTCGCAGGAGATCCCCCATCCGATTCTATCTTCTGGGTTATTACAACCCAGGGCTGTACCGCGAAGGCGCTCCGGCGTCGGGAAGAAGTTAATGCCAGTGAACTTGAAATTACGCTGTGATGATCTGAAAAGGCATTCTGCTTTTACAGTGTGAAGCCTGGGCATTTCTCGCGCTTGAACCGAGCAATATGATGGGGCCTGCGAGTTAGCGGCTCGGGGAGGAACGCCAGCTGAGATAGGTTTCTCCTACAATAATGGCACCGGCAGTGCCGGCTAAAGTCACCCAGGCACCAGCGGGCCCGAAAAGGCTGATGCTGCCAGCCGCTAGAAGGGTGCCCCCGATATAGGTGCTGGCGACTTGTGCGTGCGACCACCCAGATTGCTGCAATCGCTGATACAGGTGACTGCGGTGGGCTTGGAAAATATTTTCCCGGCGTCTGAGGCGGCGGACGAGGGTGTATAGGGCGTCGCCGATCAGGGGAAGGGTGATGGCTAGGGCAGACCAAGATCGGGCCGGGTCGCTGCCGCTGTTGAGCAGGGAAAGCGCCACAGTCGCCCCGAGGACTGTACTTCCGGCATCTCCCATAAAGATTTTGGCCGGCGACCAGTTCCAATAGAGAAAGCCGAAAATTGCCGCTACCATCAGCCAGAGTGAGGGCTGGTTGAGGTAGATGGCCAGGAAGCCCAGCTGGACTGCGGCGGTACCGGCAACCAGACCGTCGAGTCCGTCCATGAAGTTATATAAGTTAATCAGCGCAGTCATGCCGATAGCGGTGAGGGCGATGGCGGCGATGGTGCCGGCGGTGCCTAGACTGGTGAGCCAGGGTTGGGGGAATGGCCCGAAACAGGTGAGGGCGATGCCGGCGGCTGCCAGCTGCACTAGGTAGCGGAGGGCTGCAGGAAGACTGTGCCGGTCATCCAGGATGCCGGTGATGGCTAGGGGAGTGAGAATCAGCCAGAGGCAAATCGGGTTTGGGCTGGCGAGCTGGGTGGGGAGGAGTTGGGG
>CAZJNL010001401.1:0-1726 GCA_964546515.1 uncultured Oscillatoria sp. | reverse complement strand
ACAAACATTTTCAAGTCAGAGCCTCCTTAGGTAGCAACTTGGGTTATAGTAGTAGGGTGCGTTGCGCAGCAACGCTACAAGTCGGTGATATACTAGCCAGGTATCTCGTTCCAGGGCTGTGTCGGTGCCGCCCGGTTGAAGGGGTGTCACTTTCTCGTGCTTATGCGAGATAATGGTGCGAGATGTCAGTTCAAAAAAATCTCATGAGGAATCTAGAAATGCAAGTGGCTCAACCCAGGAAAAATTTAACCCATAGTGAAATGGCCCTCGACAGTGTGGCCCTGGCCATCTTCACGATTTTGGCAATTTTAATTAACGGCTACCAGTTTGCGAATGTCAATCACGACGTGCATATCCCTTTTCTGCTCAAGGCAGCTTACCCATCCCTTTTCCCCAATGCCAATGATTTAATGTTTAGCTTTCCCTTTAATAACACCCTATTTTACGTCCTCTCAGCACCTTTAGTCAAGCGGATAAATATTGAAGCTCTCTTCTTCGGGTGTTATATAATCGCCGCTTTCTTCTATTATTTAGCCGTGTTTTGCTTAGGAAAACTCATCTTTAAATCCAGAGCGGTCGCCTATTTGTCTGTTATTTTATTGCTGATATATAAAATATCAATAGCCGGCGAGTCTACCTATTACGAGCTTTTCTACTACAACAACCTGGTGATGCCCGGGTTGCTCGGGGCAATCTATCTATTTCTCAAAGAGCGCTATGTATGGTCGTTTGCAATAACTGGTTTGGCTTTTGATATCCACGCCCTGTCCGCTTCGCATGTCATGGCCATGTTTTTGTTTTATTTTGCTTTTAATCGAGGCGATGTTTCAATCAAGCAGGTGGGCAAATCTCTGATAGCCTTTCTCATCTGCGCCTCTCCACTTTTACTCTGGAAAATATTAGGCGGCGGCTCGTCTATATTTTATACGTCCACGAATTGGTCAGAATGGTTAATGATTATGAAAATCCGAAATGGCCACCATCTCTTCCCCTCCACATGGAAAATAAAGGGGTGGGAGCCAATACTTCTCTATATCGCGCTGCTGTTCTGCTTAATCAAGTACAAGCCAGAACCAAGATATCACAAAAAACTGATGGCATTTTGTTGGGCGATTCTGGCGCTATGTGTGACAGGAACGATCTTCGCGGAGATCGCACCTCTCAAGCCTGTCCTGATGTTTCAATTATTGAGAAGCGCTAATTTTTTTATGATCTTCTCTATACTTTACGCGAGCAATTGCATAATGTCTTTAATCTTAGGGCCTGAGAAGCGAGCAAAATTCATAGCAGCTGCTCTAGCCACAGCCCTGTTTTTTTGGGGCGCTAATATAAATAGCTTGTCAGTGGCGATTTTTATATTCAGTTTAGCTTGGACAGCGAGATTTACCTGTGAGAGGGGGGCTTTGAGGAGAGAGTTAAAAATTTCCTGGATATTCTTATCCATCGTCTGCCTCTGCATTATTGGGGCGAATGCGGGAACTAATCACATTGATTTTCCGCCCAAAAAACTCAATGAGTGGCAGCAGCTTCAGGTGTGGGTGAAAAACCATACTGACCCGGCAGATTTGTTTATCACTCCTCCCTATATGAAAGGGTTCAGGATTTTCTCAGAAAGGATCACTGTCGGAGACTGGAAAGATGGAACTCTGGCATTTTATAACGATGAATTGGGGGCTGAATGGTGGAAGAGAATGAAGGAGTTGGGATATTCCGAATCTAAGTATGG
>CAZJNL010001400.1:1074-1727 GCA_964546515.1 uncultured Oscillatoria sp. | reverse complement strand
TCTGCGGGGTATCTGGAACCTGTGGAGCTGAATAAGCTGATTTTGATTGATGAGGAAGTTGCGGATGCTCAGCGGGAGTGGGAGTGGGAGAAGGCTCTTGATGAGCGCCGGGAAAAGTTTGTGCGGGAGGGGGATTCGAGCGGGCGGCTGAAAAATTGGGCGATGGCTGAGGCGGATTTCAAAATTGTCTGGCTGGGTGAGGAGAAGCTGAAGTTGCAGAAGGAGTGCGAGCAGCTGATTGAGCAGCGTTTGTTTAAGTTTAAGGCGGATTTGGCTAAGTTACCTGAGCGTTTTCAAGCGCCGGCGGGGATTTTTTCGCCGCAGCAAGTGGCGGAGTATAAGATGCGGTGGGTGGCGGAACAAACCGGCAAGCTGCGGGAGGCTGTGGCGGAAGAGCTGAAGTGGGTTAATTTCAAGTACAGTAATAAGATTAAGCGGTGCGAGGAGGGGATTGCCGGCGCTCAAGAGGTGTATGCTGAAGCTTGCCGGTGCTGGGAGGAAGAAAAGCGGAATTCTCAGCGGGATTTCGGGGATGCGGCGTAGGTTTGTAGTTGGGCTTTAGCCCAAAAGGTTCGTAGTTGTAGGGTGCGTTCCGCGCCGACAATTCCCCTAATTGCAGGGAGTCTCCTTATCGCGGAACGCACCCCACTCTG
>CAZJNL010001400.1:0-974 GCA_964546515.1 uncultured Oscillatoria sp. | reverse complement strand
CTGCGGGTGCGTTCCGCGCCGACAATCCCCTACTCTGCTGCGGGTGCGTTCCGCGCCGACAATCCCCTACTCTGCTGCGGGTGCGTTCCGCGTCGCAAATCCCCCCACTTTCAGGGAAGATCCTTAACGCGGAACGCACCCTACTGTGTAAAATTTTGTTAAAATGGAAGAGGTGCCGGCTTTCTATGTTATCTTACGAGCATTCCTTTTTGGCAGTATGTGCTTTTATGGGCAATCAGGATGTGGATGGGCTGCTCAAGCAGTTCATTCAAAATGCTATCGCGCAAGAGCCGGAAAGTTCAGGGCGAATAGCAGCTGTGGACTGCATTATCGCTCTGGCTGAGCAGCTACCCGGTATCCTCTCTGAACTGCGTCTTGACGCGGGGTTGCGGGAGTATTATGATGACGCTCTCAAGCGTACAGAAAAGAGCCTTTACAAGACGCTCCAGAAGTTTCCCCAGACTTACAATCTGGAGCTGGCTGAGGCGCAGTCTGAGCTTGTCAGGAAAAAGTTTGTTAACTGGTACAATCTGATTCTGAAGCGGGATTGCATTGACTTGTGGCGGGAGCGAAAAAATCGACCGAAGACGGTTGAGCTAGATCGCCCCATTGGCGAGGATGGGGAGCTTTTGGGGGACATTATAGCAGACCCCGACAATCCGTCTCCGCTGGAGAAGGCGATTCAAGAAGAGAATAAGCGCTTTTGGCTTGAAAAATGTCTGCCGGAATTAGAAGATTGCGCCTCGGAGAAATATCCCGCGTGTAACTGCGGGGAAATTTACCGCCGGCGGATTTTGACGAAACCTCCAGAGAAATGGAAGGATATCGCCTTGGCGTTGGGCGTTGAAAGAGGGACGATCACAGCGCACTGGCATAGGAGGTGCAAACCTCTGTTAAGGAGAATTGCTGAGAAATTTAGAGATAAACTGGAGGACTAGCTATGAACGGGACAGATACCTATAACCTGACAATCC
>CAZJNL010001399.1:0-1732 GCA_964546515.1 uncultured Oscillatoria sp. | reverse complement strand
TCGCCGTCGGTTCCCCTATATATTTTTCCAGGCGATATTTCCAAGACAAATTGTTGCGGAACTTTTCAATCGAGCGGGTAGAAATCCAGCGCCGGTCATAAAAACCCTGCTTAATCTCCTCCACATCGGGAAAATGATTCAGCAGCGGCTGCACCACCGCATTAGCCACTTGAATCACCAAATTGTGCAGCAAAAACTCAGCCCGCAGCATCGCTTCAGGATCTCCGGCTGGGTAAGCCGCACTGTCGAGCCTTAACGGGGTTTGAAACAGCAGATGGGAGAATAGCTCGACAAGCTGGGGGATTTTATCCAGAATCTCCCTCTGGACAATCTCGGCGTCTTGCAGCAGAACCGGCACCACTTCTATTTCCCGATTGCCGGCGAGCAGCGTATAGTATTTGCCAAAAAACTCCACAGTTGCCATTTGCCACAAATCCAGCACAATGGCAGACCGTTTCTCGCTCAGCTGAGGCAGCTGCACTTGGGAAAACCGCAGTTCATCGAGTATCTCCTGTAACTGGCGCAGGACAGTTGACAGCAATTCCCGTTTTTTTTCAGCCCGTAAAATATCGATTTCCAGCGCCACATCCGTGAGATTGGGCAGATTAGAATCCAGCTTGGCGAGTGCCGCTTCAAATAATTCAGATTGCCGAGCTCTAAAACTAATTTCCGCTGCGGGCGATTGCACCGGCAGCCGGCCTGCTTCCGCAGCGCCCAGTGAGGATTGTTCGCTTTCTTCCCGGATTTTAGCAGGTAGAGAAAACTCTTTCTGTTTCTCACTGAGCGCTACAGGTGCCGGTTGGGCGTCAGGCGCAGCCAGCAGGTTATTCACGAGCCAGCGAGCCGCCCGGAGTTCGCGCTGGCGTCCGGAGAGGACAGCCCGATCCAGGGCATTGAGCGCCGGGTTTTGCAGTTCGGCGCTCACATCGGCAATAGCGGCTTCAATGTGCCGCAGCCCAGACTTTTGCAGGTTGCGCCGCACGAGTGCCAGTGGGTTGAGAGGGGAGAGTTGAGTGTGTAATTCGGGCGGCTTGCGCCTGAGAGCGGGCACCTGACCCCAATAAGATTGGCCACGGGCCACCTGACGGATGGCCGCGATTAAGTCAGCCGGCGCGGTGCCTTTCGGGCAATAACCCTTAACACCGGCTTGCAGCGCCGCTTTTAGCAGTTCAGGTTCAGTTACGGAAGTGAGGAGCAACACCGGCACTTGGGGATACTGGGCGTTGAGATGCTGGCAGAGGGTCAGTCCTGACATCTTGTGAGCAGCCGACCGGCCCGAGGCCAACTCCAGAATCACCAAATCCACCCCGAGGTTAGGCGGTGTTGGGGCGGCATGAGGTGCCGGTGCGATGGAGTCAGCCTTTTCCTGTGAGAGAAGCTCCCCGAGCTGTTGCAGAAGCTCTCTCCCGTCTTCAGCCTCTGCCACCACTTGCAGGTCGCGAAACTGGGCGCACAGGGTAGCGAGACCGATCCGGAAGATGGGGTCATCATCAATCAGCAGCAGTTTCAAGGAGCGCTCGCTCATCACACTGGCATTTGGGGATTAGGGACTGGAAAGCTGAGGAAAGAATAATTATCAATTATGAATTCTGAATGCTGAATTCATTGAAAATTCATAATTGAGCGTTCTAAATTTTCCCGCAACGCCTTCGCCCCTAAAAGCTGATAGCTGACAGGTAATTTTACTGAGGGGGAGCGTATGACTCGGCTGGGGGAGAATAGGTTTCGGCTG
>CAZJNL010001398.1:0-1736 GCA_964546515.1 uncultured Oscillatoria sp. | reverse complement strand
AGACGCGATAAATCGCGTCTCTACAAGAGAAAGGATATGTGGACTGTCTTGTTTTAGACACGAATGGCGTCTGCGATAAATCGCGGGGCGACAGTTTCCAGAAACCAGGTTTCTTCAAGAAACCTGGTTTCTAAATTCGATTTCTCGCAAGGCGACTAGGCGACTGCTGTCTGGGGTCTGGGGAAGTCACTAAGCCCCACTAGAGTCGTCGCTTCCCCAGTCAAAATATCCACAACTTGCACCGGCGTCAGGTTAGGATTAGCCTCCAGCATCAGCGCCACAACACCGGCAACGTGAGGAGTTGCCTGAGAGGTGCCATTCGTGGCTTTATACTCTCTGTCCCCCGTCGTGGACAAAACCCCCACCCCCGGCGCTACCACAAATTTCAGCGCTGGTGCTGGATTTCCATTCAGCGTCGGAAGATTGCTTAACTCAGCCTGCTGCTTGTCCTCATCCACAGCCCCCACAGCAATCACGCCGGGGATGTTAGGATCTGCTGCCAAAGATGCCGGAAATTTGGTGTCTTGTCCCCCTTCATTTCCCGCTGCAGCCACAACCACAACACCTTTCGACACGGCATCTTTAACCGCATTCGTTATTGTATCATTAGCAACCGGCAAACTCAAGCTGAGATTAATCACCTTAGCCCCTTGAGCGACAGCATAATTAATTGATTCAGCCACCGCCTCAGCAGACAGATCGTAGGGAGTTTTAGCATTCTCCCGCACCTTTAGAGGCAAAATCTGCGCCTCATAAGCCACCCCAGTCGTGCCAATCCCATTTCTGGCCGCTGCCACAATTCCCGCTACATGAGTTCCGTGCTCGCTGGCGTCGAACTGTTGGGGGTCATTGCTGCTAGCCGTCTCCCGGGGCCCGGGCAGGGGGTTATTGTCCTTATCCGCAAAGTCATAGCCGGCGTTACTCACAATATTCCGCTTCAAATCCAGGTGATTGTAGTCAACCCCATTATCGATAACCGCCACCTTGACGCCCTCGCCTGTAAACCCCGCATTCCAGACGGGCGAAACATTAATCAAGTTCAGATCCTCAAAGTTTTCTCCATCCGATTGAGTCAGAGCGGCAGCGTTGCTGAGAGGGGCAGCGCTGGGATTGGCTATCTTAATCGCCCCCTCAACTGCTTTTTCAGCATCCACCAGACCGTTCCCAAAATTTGGGTCAAACTCCGTCAGTGTTGGGAGAGTTGCCGGTGTTGCCGACAGACTCAGGGTGTAATTCGGCAAGTCCTTATTCCGCGTTATGCGGATAAAGTAAGTTCCCGGCAGCAGCACTGACTGCTTCACCTGCTCTAGCACAGCATCAAAGTTAGCTAGGGAATTAAAGAAAATATCTCGGCCTTCGATTATGTCATTATTGCCAATGTCCCGACCTATTTCGATGCCAATATCCGCCTCGGTTAGACCTTGGAGTTGGATGTTAAGGTTGCTGGTGCCCGACAGGGTGAACTTGTAGACTTCCTTTAAGGCATTATCGATTTCCTTAGTAGTCACCGAATTCTGAACGGTTGGCGTAGCGCCGAGAGTGCCTGCATTGGTCGCGCGGCGCAGATCGTCTTCGGCAGCTACCTCGATAAACCGGCGTCCTTCATTTTCCCCATATTGAATGTAGTGTTTAATCGCACTCAGCGCACCGGCTCTCACCGCAGCCGCCACATCTGGGTTAGCTTGCAAATAAGCGCCAGTCGGGAAATCAGCACTCGGACTCCGCCCTTCATACTG
>CAZJNL010001397.1:0-1739 GCA_964546515.1 uncultured Oscillatoria sp. | reverse complement strand
AAGGAAACCCGCCCGGGCCAACACTGAAAAGACCCACAGCCAGAGTGCCCCAGATGCCGCAGACGAGGTGAACCGAAGTAGCGCCCACTGGGTCATCAATCTTCAGCCGTTCAAAGAAAGTAACGGCGAAAACTACCAGAATACCGGCAATCAAGCCAATCGCAAAAGCGCTGCCAATTTTAATGTAAGCGCAGGATGCTGTGACGCTAACCAGCCCCGCCAAAATGCCGTTGATAATCATCGAAAGATCCGGCTTGCCAAGATACAGCCAAGATGTAATCGTAGCAGCAATTCCGCCGGCGGCACCGGACATGTTGGTTGTCAGAGCGATGTGCGCAATCGCCGTTGGATTGGCAGCCATAACCGAGCCCGGATTGAAGCCAAACCAGCCCAACCACAGAATCAAACAGCCCAAAGTGGCAATACTCATATTGTGCCCGGGCATGGCAAACGACTGCCCGTTTTCATACTTGCCCAGGCGGGGACCGAGGAAAGCCGCTCCCATCAAAGCCGCCCAGCCACCGACTGAGTGTACCGCAGTTGAGCCGGCAAAATCGTAGAATCCCACTTTGTGCAGCCAGCCTCCGCCCCAGATCCAGTGACCGGTTATCGGGTAAGAAATCCCTGCCAGTAAAAGGCTGAAAATTAAAAAGTTAACAAACTTAATTCGCTCCGCCACCGCCCCAGACACAATCGTGGCTGCAGTGCCGGCAAAAACCAGCTGAAACAAAAACTTGGCGCTCAGCGGCACGCCCGTCCAGTTGAGGGCGTCAAAAACCCCCTCGTAAGCTGCTCCTGTTGCGGGGCTGTTGTCCGCGCCGGTGAGGAAAAACCCATTCAGCCCAATAAAATCATTCCCATCCCCGAACATCAAGCCAAACCCAATCGCCCAGAAGGCGACGGTAGCGAGAGCGAACACAATTAAGTTTTTTGAGAGAACGTTGACGGCGTTTTTCTGCCGGCACAACCCCGTTTCCAGCATGCAAAACCCAGCGTTCATAAAGAATACCAGGAAGGCGGCAATCGCTACCCACAAGGTGTCCAGCGCGACTTTTAGCTCTGCCACCGTCGGTACTGCTGCAGCGGCTGTTGCTGTAACGGGTGCCGGTGCTGTAACGGGTGCCGGTGCTGTAACGGGTGCCGGTGCCGGTGCTGTAACGGGTGCCGGTGCCGGTCGCGTTTCCTGAATCGGTGCCGCCGGTCGCGTTTCCGGTGCCGGTGCGCTCTCCATCTGGGCAACTGCGGCCCAACCCCAAGCTAGCAAAATCAGCGTCGCCAGGGGGATGCAAGCTTGCCTGCTCGGAGAAAGCCGCCCAATAGCAATTTTCAACCGCTTGACAGTCCGGCTCGCTGGGTGTATCGCAGCGCCCCACCTGGCAGACAGCCGCTTGTTTCTATTTTTTAACTTTTTTTGCGTTAGATTAGACATACCCCTGATGATTTTACCCCGACGAGCCAAACACAACCAAACGGTTCTATTTGAGGAACTGCCAGTCAGCCCCCCACACCCAATTGGGCGCAACGAAAGCATGAAAATCCCATGCGGAACGCGAAGCTGCTCCTACGGAGCGGCGTGCCCCATGCCCCATGCCCCATGCCCTGCGATTGGGCAAAAGACTAAATATATATGACGTCCGCAAAACTGCCAGTTTTAGATCCCCCCAACCCCTCTTAAACAGGGGGGCTAGTATTCTTCCCCCATTTTTCAGGGGGGCTAGGGGGGATCAGGGTTTGAGACT
>CAZJNL010001396.1:0-1740 GCA_964546515.1 uncultured Oscillatoria sp. | reverse complement strand
TTAACACTGTCAGTGACTCACAATTCTCTTGGCCAAATTAACCAGCTATTTTCCCGAATAATGTTGCCGGTTTTTCTAACTGTGTGATACAATGTAGAGAGATATAGTTTGTAAAAAAGAGCAGCTGTTTGAGGTCAACACAGCACATACAAAAACACTGTGCCAGTTTTAGCCCTGAGGTAGCAGTGCTGCAAAACCTAATGAACACGCAACGCATTCCTTGTGGAGATTCAGCAGGCTGAGATTGACCGGCGGTGCGAAACCTGGGCATCGCAATCTTTAAGACACGCTGGCAATAATTGGTTTAGGGGCGGCAACTGCCGGTATGGCAGCGACTGCTGTATCTCCCTTTGTAGAGAAAATCACACGAGCCTCCTCTTGGAGAGCCGGCTGCTGGCTGGGCCACTTTCTTCTAATCTGCGGTTGAAGGTGGGGATTGTTTTCGGCAGCAGAATTGTTTTAGGTGTCAGGGTTTGCTTGCTGAGCTGGTTTGTTTCGCACTCCGGGCTAAAGACGCAGGCAGTAAGCCAGCACGCCGCAACCCCTTACTTTTCACAAAAGCTCTCTAGGGAAGCAAGTCGTTCTGGCAATCCTTCCAACTGAGCGGCAATCTGAGCTTCCTCCCGGCAATTGCCTTGGTTGCGCTCGCAGATTACCGTCCAGCCGGGACGGGAGGCGCTGCTGCGCTCCCAAGGCAGCCTGGTAGGGCACTGCGGTGATTGATGGCGTCTGACTTCCACTATCGGGCCAAGCATGGCTGTATCCTCAATTCTTTCCTGGGGAGCGAGCTTGGCTTCGGCCACTGCTCACCCCCTATCTATATAATTCCCCAAATTTGGGAAGAATCAGCAAAGCTGTAAAATTGTTTAAGAACAGGCGGGGATCAACTAAAACAGCATCCGGCGCTGCTCTCTAACCCACTGAGAAGGATAGGAATTTGGCAGGAAGCGCCAATGTAACATCTAAAAGCTAAAAGCGTAAAAGCGCTGCCAGCAGGCAGGGGCGAGGCCGGCATATAAAGACGAAAGCGGGCCCGCCGGTGATCCCACTGCTGGCCTGCTGTGGCCAGGGCAGCCCCGCAACTCCAAACCGGCTGGAAACTCCACACGCCGCCAATCTGGCGGGGGGGTGCCGCACCGCTGTTTTCTCAAACCGGCAACCAACCCCACCAGCGGCGGGCATCCCGCAATGCCACCGGCAACTGCCGCGCCTGCATGAAAGCCAGCTCCCATCGCCAGCATGACTGATTCCATGCCAGAGCATATCGATCGGGAAACCGGCTTTCCCACTGTGACGCCGATGCCAAAAACCAATCTCGCGGTTAACCGGCACCCCAGCTGCGTGCGAGACGGTGGAATCGCCGCCCCAGAGTTGCCGGCATAAAAGAAACCGGCACTTGCGTGGGGTGAGCGCCGGCTAGAACTGTCCACAAGCTATAGAGTGCGCCCAGCGCACCCTGCTGCGAATTTAATACTCAGGAACAGAGGGGTCGATTTCCCGACTCCAAGCGGTAATCCCGCCTTTAACGTTCGTTCCCGCAATACCGGCTTCCTTGAGGATGCCCAGCGCCTTGGCCGAACGCCCGCCCATCTTGCAGTGAGCGATCAGCCGGTGCCCGTTGAGCAATTGCTTCACCTTCTCCACGCCTTCCCCGCGCTCAATATCGGGTAGCGGCACCAAGACCGATCCGGGAATTTTAGCAATTTCATCGGGTTTAAGCTGCGCATAGCATCCTGTTAC
>CAZJNL010001395.1:0-1742 GCA_964546515.1 uncultured Oscillatoria sp. | reverse complement strand
CATTAGACGCTTTTGGCCTTCTTGCATCTGACCTTGCTTTTGCTTGAGCGTATCCATTTGCTCTTGCTGCATTTCTTGCTTGGTCATTTCCAGCAGGGCGTCCTCATTCTGCTCGACGACAGTCTTTTGGGGTTGGCCTTGCCCTTGTTGCCCCATAGCCGCCATTTCCATTTCACGCTTAGCGGCTTCCATCTTAGACTTCAGACGCTGTGCAGCCAGAGCTGCCAGCAGGTCGCCCGACATGCCCTTCTGTTCAAGCGCTTGAGGGTTGCCGTGATACGCATTACCAATTTGATCCAACGCAGATGCGATACCCCCCGGAGCTACTGCGCTAAGCATTTGCCCAGCAGGCATTGTTCCTTGTTGGGGTTTTGCAGCTTGCGGGCCGGTTGCGGCCATGTTGGGCATACCCATTGGTTGATTCGGCTGGAGCATGATTTATCCTTAAGCACCAAACAGTTTGTTATACAGCCCCATCAGACCAGCGCTGGAGTTAAGCATCGTGCTGAGTGATGAAGGTTCGTTGTACGTATAAGACTGAGCAGCCAACGGTAGACCCTGAAGGAGCGACTGCATGTACTGAACCTGCTTATATGGGTAGTCTCGGGCTTCTTGAAATTGGCCATAATCGGCGGTAATACCCTGTTGCTCGATATCGCGTTGGGTTGCACCGGCTGTAGTCTGGGCGCCCAGTGCCTGTAATCCATAAGTACGAGCCGCGTCTGTAGCAGCCTGTTGGCGACCCTGTTCCGTGTTGTATTGTTGAGCGCCTTGTTCGTACGCTTTTTGGTAGCCTTGCCCAGTAATGTTAGCCAGATTCTGCAGGAGGTTGCGCTGTGCTTCCGATTCCATCAGGGCTTGACGAGATCCACCATATGCTCCAGCCTTTGTGGCGGCGGCTTTGTTTTGAAGGTTTGTAATTTCCGCTTGGCGTCGTGCTTCTGATAGTTGCGGATCTAGAGCAGTCTGCAGATACGGACTCATGTATTTCTGAGCCATACCGGTGTCGGTATACGATGTCGGCGTAAACGTCGTTTGAGCCGCTGTCGGAATATTTAAGTTAGCAATCCCCTGCCAACCTTGCTGTTGCAGATTTGATGCGCCTGCGGTAAGCGGGCCGGTATATGCCTGATATGGTTGGGTTGCAAGCGCTTGGCCTTGACCAAGCATCTCGGTTACATAAGGCCCAACCCAACTAGAAAGCGAGGACTCTTTACCTGATACGGTACCGGCAATGTCGCTGCCAGTAGTTGTTCCAGTTGTACCGCTAGAGTTAGCGGTTGATGCAGGTACTGTAGTATCTTCAGCCATTTTTCACCTCAGCCCGGTAAATACTTGTTCGGGTTAATCTGTTTGCCCTGCTTGGTCGTACCAGTGCGGGCTTTACGAATTTTGTCCATCATGCCGTATAAGCGCTGAGCGCCGGCTTCCGAATTGCCATTGCCGAGGTGGCCTACTACATCCGCCGGAATCACGAACTCGCCGTGACTCAGCTTCGCTGGCTGCTTACCATCAATATTAGCAGGAATTTGGTCTGCCATGCCATCCGTTGCTCCAGCTAAATAGCGCCCCTGAGCCAGATTTGCTATACCACCAGCGGCGTAGTCTTGACGGGGCGGAGCCGACTGCATTTCAGCAGTGCGAGCTTTATTACGGGCTTCAGCCTCAGTAGCTTGTTGAGCGGCGGTGGCGCGTGCGGTGGCGACTTGATCCGGCTTAGCATATTGGGTCTGGGTGAAGTA
>CAZJNL010001394.1:0-1745 GCA_964546515.1 uncultured Oscillatoria sp. | reverse complement strand
AAAGGGGGGATCCAGAGGAAATTTTTTTTGTTCACGGGGGGGAAAGGGGGGATCTAGATGCTTAGACTTGTAGGTAGCAACTTGAGTTATATAATAGCCCCGATAACTTAAACCGTCAAGAGTCCCGACAGTCAGGGTTAATCAGAAAAAAGTAGGGAGGATAAAATATGCGATCGCGAACGATTCGAGAAGGCTCGGTGGGTTTGTTGCTAGTGCTGGGGCTGAGTTGCTTTGGCGCTCTAGTTCTCTGGTTAGGAGGACTGACTGTCGGGAAGAAAAGCTATACAGCAGTTGTTGAGTTCCAGGATGCTGGGGGGATGCAAGAAGGCGCACCCGTTCGGTATCGTGGCGTAGCGGTAGGCCAAATTACTGACATTAAGCCGGGAGCGAATGGCGTGGATGTTACCATTGAAATTTCCCCGGCAGATTTGGTGATCCCGCGTCCGGTTCAGATCGAAGCTACTAATTCCGGTCTGATCGGTGAAAGCTCCATCGATATCAGACCTCTGAAGGGGATACCAGATGTGGCGAATATCGCCAAGCCGCTGGATCGCAACTGCAATAAAGACCTGATTGTTTGTGACAAATCGCGCCTGGAAGGCAAACCAGGGGTCAGCTTTGACGAGCTGATACGTTCCACTGTCGAATTAACCAGGCTTTTTACCAATCCGGCTTTTTTTCAAAAAATTGACTCCTTGGCCACAAATGCGGCTTCTGCTACAGGGGGGGTTGCTAAGTTAACAGGGGAACTCTCTGCTTTGACTCAAACGGTCAGGCAAGAACTAAAAAGTTTCTCGACAACGGCGAATTCCCTGGCTCAGACGGCTGATAGAATGGCAATTTCAGTAGACCGAACTTCTGTTAAAGTTGGGGATTCACTGGAGCGGGTTTCTAATCAAGTTGGCGCAATGACTATTCAAGTCGGTTCCACAGCTGGGCAACTGGGTGGAACAGCCAAGCAGATGAGCGCAACTGCTGCTCAGCTCAATCGCCTGACAGAAAATGTTAACAATCTCGTCGTGTCCAACCGTTCCACTTTAGTTGCAGCCCTGAATAATATCAGCCAAACGAGCGCCGAACTGGGTCAGACTTTGCGCAGTCTCAGACCTGTTCTCAATCAGGTGGAGCAGGGAGAACTTGTTCGCAATCTCGATATTCTGTCTGCTAATGCGGCTGCAGCTTCAACCCGGTTGCGCGACTTGTCGGAGGGACAATTTATCCGCAATCTAGAAAGTGTGTCCGCTAATGCGGCTGTAGCTTCAGCCAATTTGCGCCAACTTTCCGATCCGGCGAACTTAGTGATGCTGCAACAAACGTTAGATTCGGCTCGCGCTACGTTTCAGAATGCCGAGAAGATTACGTCTGATTTGGATGAGTTGACGGGCGACCCGGCTTTCCGCACTAATATTAAAAGGCTGATTAATGGGCTAGGTGGTTTGGTGTCTTCGACGCAGGTGCTCGAGCAGCAAACTCAGGTGGCGCAAAGTCTAGCGCCTCTGAGCGCTGTAATGGATGCGCAAGTTTCTGCAATGGCTAGAATGCAATTGAAGAAGCAAATGCCGGCTGTCAGACCGCCCGCCGCCTCTAGCGCTAAAATCCCTGAGCAGCATTTAGAACCCTGGGTTCGTCCGTCTGTGGCTGCTAGTAGGGAGCTTGAGCCGGTGGCGCAAGACTCTGCAATCAAAATGACTCCTGCGCAGTAGGAGCAAAACAAGTAAATATCCTCCCAAGCCATAGATATTCCC
>CAZJNL010001393.1:0-1747 GCA_964546515.1 uncultured Oscillatoria sp. | reverse complement strand
ACATTCACTGTGAGATAATTAAGAGTTGGGAATTGCTCGTGCCACTGGCGCAGCTGCAGGCACGCTTCTCGCAAAACCCACTGCCCGAGGGGGAGAATCAGGCGGGTATCTTCTGCTATGGGGATGAACTCTGCCGGTGAGACTAAGCCTCTCGTTGGGTGCTGCCAGCGCACAAGCGCCTCAAAACCGGCAATCATCCCCGTCTGCAGCGACACGACCGGCTGGTAGTGAAGCAATAATTTTGACTGGGGAATTTTGCAGTTTGAATTTTCAGCCGATTCACAATTCAAAATTGAGAATTCCAAATTTTCTTGGATCGCTCGCCGCAAGTCAGTCTCCAACTGCAATCGCGTCACGGCACGGAGGTGCATGCCGGTGTTGAACACTTCATAGCGGGCTCTCCCTAGAGCTTTAGCCCGATACATGGCGGTATCGGCATCCCTCAAAAGGTCTTGTGGCCATTCATAGTTGAGTGATGAGTGACTTGTGCCGTCTGGATTCTCCGCTGTGCGTTCTGAAAAGGCAATGCCAATGCTGGCGGTGGTAAAAATCTCGTGCCCGTTGAGGTGGAAAGGGGACTTCAGTAAGGCGTGGATCTGCTCCGCAACGCCGGTGGCATCGCTGATGTCTTTGATATCCTCCAGGAGGATGGCGAACTCATCCCCACCCAGACGCGCTAGGGTGTCGCCCGAGCCCAAACAGGTCAAGAGCCGGCGGGCAAAGGCAATCAGCAGCAGGTCTCCAATGCTGTGCCCGAGGCTGTCATTGACCAGCTTGAAGCGATCCAAATCCACCAACAGCACCGCAAACCGGTAATCTGGGCGCTGCTGGCAGGTCTCGACCGCATCCCACAAGCGATCTGTCAGCTGGGCGCGGTTGGGGGTGCCGGTCAGGGAGTCATAAAACGCCGCCCGCCACAATTGCTCCTGTATCCGCTTGCGCTCTGTCGTATCGCGGATGACGATGGAAAAGCCCCGCAGATAGCCAAACTGGTCTCGCAGAGCGGCGATCGCCACATCAGCCCAAAATTTCGACCCGTCGTTGCGCACCCTATGGCCCTCTTCTTCGAGCCGGCCCGCAACGGTGGCCACTCTCAGCGCTTTCCAGGGCTTTTCCTCCTCAATTTCTTCACTGGGATAAAAGCAAGAAAAATGCTGGCCAATAATCTCAGAAGACAGATAGCCGGTGATCCGCTCAGCGCCGGCGTTCCAGCTGACAACCCGTCCCACCGGGTCTAGCATGAAAATGGCGTAGTCCTTGACGCTCTCCACCAGCAAGCGGAAGCGCTCTCTCTCCTCATACAGCGCGTCTTCCGCATGCCGGCGCTCCGTGATGTCCCTGCAGCTGTAGAGCACTGTCCCCCCCGCGATCGAGAAGCGCTTCACATTTACCAGCACTGTGAGTTCCTTGCCGGCTTTGTTTTTTACCTGTCGCTCGATATTCTCAATTGCCAGAGCCGTTTCCAGCTGCTCCCACTCGAAGAGGTTCTCTCCGAGCAGTTTGGAGATGTTGCCTAAGGCTTTCACCTCTTCGACGCAGTAGCCGAACAGCTGCTGGGCGTTGGGACAGATAAAGGTAAAGGTGCCCGTGTCATCGGTGATGAAGACTGCCTCTGTTACGTTGCTCAGGGTGAGCCGGTGCAGTGCTTCTGAAGCTCGCAGCGCCCCACAGGCAGACTCTGGCTCCCTCATATCTGGGTTCGCCCCGCAGCCAGTAATATCCCAGACAAAGGCGCACTGGTACTCCT
>CAZJNL010001392.1:0-1749 GCA_964546515.1 uncultured Oscillatoria sp. | reverse complement strand
CCTCTTCCCTCACCGGCCATACCCCCCTCGCCCTTGGCCTGAAGCCATATCTCATACTGAAGGCTGATGGGCGAGCTGATGGGCGAGAGGGTGATTTATGCTGTTTGACTGGGTAAGTTATAAAATAATAAAGAAAAAACAAAGGCACCTCCCGCTTATCCCCTACCCCCCTCCCGACAAGCCGCCTAGCCGCCTGCCCCCTGCCCCCCCTACCCCCTACCCGTCTGTGACCGGCAATGGTTGATGAGCTCGCCTTGAAAAAACGCCTCACCCGTCTACCTCCCTCGCTGGAAAGGGATTGCATGCTAGCATTTCCTGAGAAGGTTTCTAATCCTGAAGCGCCTCTACAGCTGTTGCTGTTTGTAGATAAGCGTCCGAGTTCCCGCGAACAAATTCGGCAAATCCGCCGTTACCTGCAAGACGCCAAAACAGACTGCCCCTTTGAACTTCAGATCGTCGATGTGGGGGAACAGCCTTATTTAGCCGAACACTTCAAACTGATCGCCAGCCCAGCCCTGATCAAGATCCATCCTGAACCCAGGCAAACGCTGGCTGGCAGTAATTTGGTCGCCCAGCTGGAGAATTGCTGGGGGCGCTGGCAGCGTTCTGCAGCCGATTACTTGGCTCAGTTAAATACCAAAACTGAGACGTCAGAACCCCCACCCTCTGACATCTGCATCAGTTCTATCGCTTACTCGGCAGAAGTGATGCGGCTCTCGGACGAAATTTTTCGCCTGAAGCAGGAAAACGAAGAACTGATCGATCAGCTGCGGTTCAAAGACCGGCTGATTGCTATGCTGGCGCACGAACTGCGCAATCCCCTGACTGCGGCTTCCCTTGCTCTGGAAACCCTGGAGTCAAACTACGATCCGAACAAGGGACAAAGCTGCCTCAATCCCAAGCTGACGACTCAGTTAATTAAACACGCTCGCACCCAAACCCGCGTGATTGAGCGGATGATCTCCGATATCCTGCAAGCCGAGCGGGGGGCGAGCACCCAGTTGCGCATTCAACCGCGATCGCTCAATATAGGAGCGCTCTGTCAGGAGGTTCTCGAACAGTTCAAAGAGCGGTTCAGCGCTAAATCCCAGGGGCTGAAAACGGACATCCCTACGGATCTTCCCCTCGTTTATGCCGATGCAGAGCGGGTGCGCCAAGTGCTGGTGAATCTCTTGGACAATGCTATCAAGTACACTCCTGAGGGCGGTACGATTCAGGTGTCTGTCCTCCACCGCACGACGCAAAAAGTTCAGGTCAGCGTTGGCGACAACGGTCCGGGCATTCCCGAGGAGAATCAAAAGCACATTTTTGAAGACCACTTCCGGCTCGAGCGGGATGAAATGAAGGAAGGCTATGGAATAGGTCTTTCTCTGTGCCAGCGCATCATCCGCGCTCACCACGGCCAGATTTGGGTGGACTCCGCGACCGAACAAGGCAGCTGTTTTCACTTCACGCTGCCGGTTTATCGTAATTAAAATAGGGATTGTTATTAACGCTACGATTTTCAGCCGGCACGCTGTAAAGCATGCGGGTGATGATGGCATGACGCTCTTCGCGATCGGGAACTCTCTAACAGGGCTGCCGTCAGCCGAAAGCAGTCAGTGCGGGCAATCTGACCTGAGAGCAAGCTCTCAGCAACTAATTCTTTGAGCGGGACTCGCCTAAAGTGGTTTTTAAACGCTTGGCTCTGGGGCGCTCGGATACGTTAAAGACGGGTGAGAATTAACTGCCAAGGCGGTGACGCCGGCT
>CAZJNL010001391.1:0-1749 GCA_964546515.1 uncultured Oscillatoria sp. | reverse complement strand
CCGGCGGCGCGGGAAACTTGACATCCTCAGCAGGTAGCGAGCTTGAGGGCTGATTAATACGAGATCGGCTTGAAAGTTTTGGTGCAGTCGGGTGTTGCTGTCATATAATGAAGCTTGGAAACCGAGCTGCATCATCATCAGGATGTCGGCAAAGGCAACGCCTGACACCGCCACTAACAGGCGACTTTTTTCGCGAGAGAGCTGCAGCCATCCCAGAGGGGTCCTGCGCCGAAGCCGTTCAATGAGTTTTATCATAGATCGATCTGCACTTTGACTTGAAGATTGGTTAAACCGGCAACTTTTTTGCTGGAGTCAGCATCCAAACGCACTCGCACTTCTACCACTCTAGAGTCAATGTTAGCAGAGGGGTCGGTATTGATGACATTCTGCTTTTTCACCAGCCACCCAATCCGCTCCACAGTTCCGCGCAATTCTCCCCCTAGGGCATCGCTCGTCACCCGCACCGGCTGGTTCAGGCGCACTTTGCTGACGTCGCTTTCATAAACCTCTGCCACCGCATACATCTGGCTCGTATCTCCCAGTTCCGCAATCCCTTCGGGCGCAATCAATTCTCCGGGGCGAGTGTGAATCTTGAGAACTTGTGCGTCGCGGGGCGCTTTCACATAAGCTTTTTCCAAATTAGCCAGCGCTGTTTTGAGCGCTGCTTGCGCCTGCTTCAGTTCGGCTTCCGACGCCCGCACGTCTTCGGGGCGCACTTCGGAAATCCGCTCTAAGGTGGCTTGGGCTTCCTTGACTTGCTCTGCCTTTCCTGATACAATTTTATCTAAATTCGCCCGCGCTTCCTCCAGTTGCTCTGCTTTTGTTGAGGTAATCTGCTGCAAAGAAGCCCGCGCTTCTTTAAGTTGCTCTGCTTGTGCTGACTTGGTGCGGTTCAAGTTCGCCCGCGCCTCGTTTAGTCTCTCTTGAGCGGCGGCTAGGGTTAAGCGCCGACTGTCGCCGGCGGAAGCAGAAACCGCACCGTTCTCCAGAAGGTACTCGTAGCGCTTGGATTCGCTCTCGGCGTTGCGCAGTTCGGCTTCCAGTCGGGCGATGGTTGCTTCTTGAGCGCTGGTATCTCCCTGGAGTTCTGCTTCAAGGCGGGCGATCTCGGCTTGTTGCGCCTCGATTTCGCCTTTGCGCTCTGCTTCCAGGCGGGCGATTGTTGCTTTTTGCGCTGAAATCTCGTTTTTCTGCTCTACCTCAAGGCGGGCGATTGTTGCTTTTTGCGCTTCAATTTCACCGGCTTTTGCCCCCGCCAAAACCCGGTCAAGATTGGCCCTGGCCACTCCCACGCGCTGCTGCGCCTCTTCGGCGGCAGCTTGCAGGCGATCTCGGCTGTCGAGCACTGCTACGGGCTGACCGGCTTTCACTTTATCCCCCTCTTTCACCGAAAGTTGGTCAACTCGGCTTCCTTCTGCAGAGGCGGGGGCGGAGAGTTTAATCACTTCTCCTTGCGGCTCCAACCGCCCCAGGGCTGTCACCGCCGTCACTCTCGGCGCTACGGGCGCTGTCTCTACCGCAGCAGTTGACTGCAACTGGCTGAAGGTGTAAGTCGTCGCGCCACCGGCTATCAGGGTAGCCGCTGTCGCCAGCGCCACTGTCATCAGACTGAAACGGCGACTTCCCGCGCTTGCTGGCGTATTCCCCTCAGAGGATGGCAACCGCCCTACTGTTGAGTGCAGCAGCCTGTCCCTCCTGCGCCGGGACAACGACAACGTCGCCCTCTACCGCTCCGAGCCCTCCGAATCC
>CAZJNL010001390.1:0-1751 GCA_964546515.1 uncultured Oscillatoria sp. | reverse complement strand
GCCCCATGCCCCATGCCCCACGCCCCATGCCCAGTTAGCAGAATCTGGCGAATATACTTTACGGGAGGGAATGTATCATGTTATTTGGCTTGGACGATTTATTTGAAGCCGTTGTGGAAGATTTGGCGCTGCCGGTAATTGTAGCCGGTGTGGGAGCGGTTCTCTTGGCACCCGTTTTGGTGCCGGTGGGCAAACCGCTCGCCAAAGCCGCCATCAAAGGTGGCATTAGCCTGTACGAAAAAAGCAAAGTTGCTTTTGCAGAAGTGGGAGAGGCTTTTCAGGATCTGGTAGCCGAGGCTAAGACGGATATGGCTGTTTCAACAGCCCAACTGCAGCTGGCACCAGCGCCAATGCACCCTGAAGATACGGGGGGGCTTGGCTGAACCTTGTGCGGGGCGATCACAAGGCATCGCCCCGGAGAGGGGTTGTTACCACAGATCCTTGTTACCACAGATCCAGGCGATTGAAATCGTGGCTATACAGACAAAACCCGTCTACCCTGCGGGAATTGCTCGATCCCAACGCGGGTTTAAGAGCATAGTTCCTGACGGTTGTAGCCGCCCTTGGCTGCTTCCCGCATTGCAATCGTTCCGCACCAGACAAAATCCGCAAGGCAACGGTTTCTGAGGCTTTCAAGAGGATGCTCTATCCAGAGTTTTGGGGGATGAGTTTTGAATTTTAACAGCTGATAACTTATCCCTCGAAAGTCGTGAGTTTTCCCCGATCATTTGTTCGCAGTAATTTCCGCACGAAATTCCGGTTGGGGGAGAGGGCTTTAGCCCTCAATACTAACTTTTGTGTTCGGTAATTAGCTGTTATTTATTAACCACAAAAAGCCCCTGTAACTAACAGCTATAATCCCGATTGACAAATTTGCACTAAACAGGAGAGAAGGTAATATGGCACTGCCAAACATTTTTGAAGAACCGGGCGCTCTTTTGGAAGAAGCCGGCGCACCAGGTATTTTTTTGGGTTTGGGAGCTTTACTCCTGGCACCCGTGCTGATTCCAGTCGTGGCAGGGGTTGGCAAACCGATTGCCAAGGCAGCTATTAAAGGCGGCATTGCCCTCTATGAAAAGAGTAAGGGGGCGTTTGCAGAATTGGGCGAGGCTGTTGAGGATCTGGTAGCCGAGGCTAAGGCGGAGATCGCCGATAGCAAGGAAAAAGATATCTCGACGTCGGCTCATTCAGATTAAAGGAAGAAAATTTCTCCCGAAGCTTCCGCAAGCTTCCCCTGAACACAGCAGCCAGAAAGGAAAGCCTCTGGCTGCAATTCCCCCTCCCGCTAAACTAGGCGGTTGTAGCGAGAGTTTTCACATCGGAGGTAGAGATAGATATAATGGTTGGGAATGACGCCAAAATAATACCCCTCAATGGAGCGAGTCTAAAGTCGGCAGCCAAACCGCTGCTTTTCAGAATTGTCAGTCAGACGCGGGGGCGGACGAGGTTCAAAGTGCCTGACACGCACCGGAGATCCCGCTACATGGAACAAATCGCCAGTGCTTTGAGAGCGCATGCCGATGTTTCTGAGGTTCGCACGAATGTGAACACCGGCAGCATCGTCGTCCATCACATAAATGAGGAGGGCGTTTTTGATGATATCGCCGCCTCCCTGTGGGATGTGGGGGTGATTGTCGGTAACATCACTCACGGAGAATCAATGGCTGCGGCGGAAGTCTCGAATGCCTTTGCTGACTTGAACGAGCGAATCTCGCACGCCAGCAACGGTATGGTAGATTTGCGGTTTCTAG
>CAZJNL010001389.1:0-1753 GCA_964546515.1 uncultured Oscillatoria sp. | reverse complement strand
GGGGGGCCAAAACCATCTTAGTCAGTGAATGGCCCTGGCTGGGAGGCATGCTCACCTCCGCCGGCGTTTCCGCCCCCGATGGCCATGAACTCGCCGCCTTTCAAACTGGCATCTGGGGTGCCTTCCTCCGCGAACTCCACCAGCGCCAAGCAGGCGGCTTAGACAACGCCTGGGTCAGCTTTTTTACCTACGACCCCCGCCTCGCTGCCCAAATCTTTTCAGAGTGGGCCGCTCGCGAACCCAACTTGCACTGGATTGCCGGCTACCACCCCAAAGAAGTGCTGCAGCAAGGAAACCGCATCACCGGCGTCCGGTTTCGCGACCTCACCGTCCGGGCCCAACTCACCCTCGACGCCACGGAACTGGGAGACTTGCTAGCCCTAGGGGAAGTTCCCCACAGATGGGGCTGGGAATTGCAGTCCCAGTGGGGCGAACCCAGTGCTCCCGCCGCCCCCAACGCCTTCACCGAACGCTACCCCGTGCAGGCACCCACCTGGGTTGTCATTATACAGGATTTTGGTGCCGGTGAGGCAGCCCCCGAAATTCCCGCGCCCCCCTTGGACAATCCCGACCAGTTCACCGGCGCTTGGGACGGGTACACCCCAGAGCAGTTCCTCAATTACGGACGCCTGCCTGGGAATCGCTTTATGATTAACTGGCCACAAAAAGGCAACGACTACGACGAAGGAGTCGGACGCCTGATTGAATCCGAGGCGGCGCGGCAGCAATTTCTCCAGTCAAGCCGGTGGCACACCCAAAGTTTCGCCCGCTTCATCCAAACCCAGCTGGGCCGACGGTATGGCTTGGCCGATAGCATCTTCCCCTCATGCAACTCCCTGGGTGGAGGAGCATACGCCCTGCACCCCTACTACCGGGAAAGCCGGCGAGTCCAAGGACTTGTCACCCTGCGGGAGCAAGATATATTGCCGGTGCCGGGGGGGCGCGTGGCCAGCTTGCCTGCAGGCCCAGAGGGCCAAGTAACCGTCATCGCCACCGGCAACTACCCCAACGACCACCATTATACCGGCTGCCAGTGGCCGGTGTTGCCCAAATCCATCCGCTGGGGCGGGCGGTGGACCGGCACCCCCTTCACCATCCCCTACGGTTGCCTGATCCCAGACCAAACAGATGGCCTGCTAGTCTGCGAAAAAAATATCTCAGTCTCTCATATTGCCAACGGAGCCACACGCCTGCAGCCCGCAGTTCTGGGTATTGGCCAAGCCGCCGGTATGGCAGCGGCGCTGTGCGTCGAACGGGGATGCCAGCCGAGGGACTTGCCGGTGCGAGTCCTGCAAGAAGCCCTGTTGCGAGAGCCAACCGCACCGGCAGCAATTATCCCCCTGTTCAATCTTACCCCTGACCACCCCGAGTGGCTGCACTGGCAACTCTATTATTTAGATCGTCCCGACGCCTATCCCGCCACCGGCGACTGCCCAGAACAAAACAGCTCCAAATCCCCCAATCCCCAAATCCCGGCATACCCAATCCCCCAATCCACCTACACCGGCATCTTCCACCGGCACGCCGACCAAGATTACACCCTCACCCTCACCGGCCCCCCAGAGCTGGCCAATCAAGCCCTGACACTCGTCACCCTGCAGCCTGAGGTTGACCGGCAGTTGCAAACTTGTCGAGACGGGCAGCCGGTCACAGTCAGGGGGCGTCTGAATCGGGCTGGCAATTGGCTGCTCGTGGCAGAAATCTGCTATAATAAGAAGCTTTACGTCTGGTGAGAGCCGGTTGAGTTTGAGAA
>CAZJNL010001388.1:0-1753 GCA_964546515.1 uncultured Oscillatoria sp. | reverse complement strand
CCCTCCTTGAGAGTGCTGATGCTAATCGCATTCGGGCTGCAGCGAAAAGCTTTTGAGAACTTCTCCTCCGACAGCTGCAGCGCCTGCTGAGCTTCTTTGAGTTCCGTAATGTCAACGCCGACACACACAGCCGCCTCACCTTGAAGGTACTTCTGAGCGACTACTATGTGATGTCTTTTCCCCCCCACTGCAGCGCCGGCATCTTGCCGGTGCGCGAAAGCCATTTCTTGCGAGGCTTCCCGTGCCGGTGAGGCGAAAAATTCAGACAAAAATTCCTTCTCCCCACCCTCTACATTCAAAAACCACAATTCCTTTCCCACAAAATCTGCCGGATTTCGCCCCAAAGTCTTCGCCAAGTAACGGTTAACGCCGAGATACTTCAAATCCGAACTAATCCAAGAAATGCACCCCGGCACCGCATCCAGCACCGCTTGCAGCTGGTCTTTTGCCTCCAGCAGCGCTTTTTCTGCCCGCACGCGGTGGGTGATATCCAGAACATATCCTTCATAGTGGGTAACTTCCCCCCACTCGTTGCGGACAGCCGCCGTGAAATCACAAACCCACCGCACCTCCCCACCGGCGCGAATAATGCGATAGTCTTGATCAAAGGAACTTAAACCAGCCGCATTATGTGCTTGCAGTTCAGCCGCAATTTTCGGCACATCATCGGGATGCACGATGCTGGCGTAGGGCAATCTGCCACTGGTAAAATCATCAGGATTGAACCCCCACTGAGTCACATTGGGAGACACATATTCCAGCGGCAAATTTTCTTCCGATCGCCACCGGAAGATTATCACCGGCCCTCCCGCAAACAGCCGGCGCTCTCGCTGCAGCGCTTCTTCCGCCTGTAGGCAGCGGATTCTCTCCGCTTGCAGCCGGTCATTTGCGGCGTTTAAAGCCGCTTTTTGTTCCTCAACTTGGCGCTGTAGTTCCGCATTTTCCTGCTGCAGTTTACGGATGGCTTCTACTATTTCTGACTCCGAAACATCCGCTTGTAGAATTTCGTTTAATTTTTCTTCCACGTTTTTGCCCCCAGCAGTAGGTCAGCATAAATAAACGTAATAACCCCACCCCCCAACCCCTTACAAGGGTAGGTTTTTCTCTTTCCCGCATCGGATCGGCGTTGCATGAGCGTTGTTAAATCCTGGTTAAGTAGCAAAGATCCTCACGCTCATGCGAAAGCCCCTACATTGGATCTGGTGTAGGGGCTAACGCATTCATGCGCGGGTATCTTTACGACTCCGCCCGATATTGCCGTTCGCCAATGCAACGCCGTTCTTCGCTTCCCAACGAAAAAACCCACCCCCGAAAGCCCCCCAACCCCCTTTCCGCTAGGGGGGAGGGGGAGTCATACTCCCCTACCCGGTTACGGCGCAGGCACAAGAGTGTCGCCGGCGCACACCACGGGAGTTGCGGGGGGTGGAGTTAGGCATTTCACGTTTAATTTTGCCCAGCTATTTCACAAAGAGAATCCCCCGATAGGATGATTTGGGTGCGGGAAATCGAGAGCCGGTGAAAAGTGGGGTAGGGTGCGTCCAGAGGCTGGTTCATGTCACTTTTGCTAATAGACTTGCGATTAGAAATCGCGTCTATACAGACAAAGCCCGTGCTGAGTGGGGCTAATTGTATAGCGCTGCCGGCGCGTTCTACTTCGAGCGCGGATTCAAAAGTGACATGCTCCCTTCTGACGCACCCTACCGGGAGGGGATTCACTGCTCAGTTTCCAGCTCCCCCACAAAGGCGGCAACCG
>CAZJNL010001387.1:0-1753 GCA_964546515.1 uncultured Oscillatoria sp. | reverse complement strand
CGAATTAGTGCAGGCAGCACATGGGACGTTTCAAAGTCAAATTTGTCGTAAGGTCCATAGACATTGGTGGGACGCACCAGAGCGACTTTGAAGCCATAGCGTTGGTAGTAAAATTGGGCCAATTTTTCAATGTAACGTTTCATCCAGCCCACCCCCAGATAGCTGGGGTATGGATCACCTGTAAAGGCTTCTGCTTCTTTAACCGGGTAATCCGCTGGGGGATAGATAGTGGTGCTACTGACAAACAGCAGGCGATCGACCTTGGACAGACAGGCGGCTTCAAACATTTGGGAATTGAGCAGAAGATTGGTTGTGACATGTACGACTGGATTGTTAGTCATAACGGCAGCACCGGAAGTATTTGCGGCACAGAGAAACACATGGTTCATGCCTCTCACCACTTCATAACAGTCATCCCGCTGGGTCAAGTCACACTGGATATACTCGATACGCTCGTCCTGGATGAGCGCAGGCTTTTTGTGAAGTGTAGCTCGTACCAATGCCCCACGATTCAGCAATTCCTGGATCAGATGGGTGCCAATTAACCCTGTTCCTCCAGCAACTAAAACCTTTTTATCCTTGTAAAACATAGGCGCTCCAGAATTTGCACCATCGCGGTTTCACGTCCACAAATGGCAGTCAGTATTGATCATAACTTTGATTGTCCAGGATTCCCCAGTATTATTTCATCCAGTGTGTGACCTGGGGAGCTTTAAAAATTGACAAAATCTTGTGGATAAGCCAACAAGATGTGCTAAAATGTTCAAAACCTTTCTAAGGATTGCGCATGATAAGACTTGATACTGTCGAACTCAAGCCGGAGCAACAAACTTACCCCTCTCCTCACTGTAGCGAGTATCCCAAAGCCCTTTATATCGAGTTGACTGATCGCTGCAATCTTCTATGTCCTATGTGCCGCCAGTCTGCCGTTGCAGGCGATGTGCTGCCCCTGGAAACCTTCAAGGAGATTGCAGACACCCTGTTTCCCCATGCCGTATTCGTAGATCTCCGGGGGTGGGGCGAAAGTACAATGCTCCCCACCTTTGCTGACTATCTCGACTATTCCCTCAAATTTCCCCTGAAGAAAAAGCTGATTACTAATGCCACCGTAAACAAGCCATCTGTTTGGCAACGACTGGGTGAAACTGGGGTGGTAGTCGGTGTATCTATTGATGCAGCAGACAAAGACTTGTATGAACAGCTGCGCGTTGGTGGCAAGTTAGAGAAAACTCTTGCAAATGTGCGGCATTTAGTGCAAGCCGCTGAGGCGGCAGGATATGACCCAAAACAACAAGTGTACTTTTGTATTACTGCCAGTGGTTCCAATATTTTTGAGATTAAAAATATCGTTCGCCTAGGACTCGATTTGGGGATTGACCGTTTCAAGTTAGAACCCATCAAAACCTCCGAGCTAGACCCTGATCACCTCAAGAATTTCACCAAAGAGGTGCGAGAGGAAATCGAAACACTGCGCGACCTCGCTAGGGAAACAGGGGCACGCATTGAACTTTCGGCATCAATGATTGAGGAGGATGTACACCTTCCGGCGACGCGAAAGCTGTGCATCCATCCTTGGCAATATCTCTATGTCAATGCCCGGGGTCGGATGGGATTTTGCGACCATCTCAATGGTGTAGAGGAATTTACTTTTGCCCGCTGGGGCGAGGTTGATTTCGATACCTTCTGGAATGGAGAACAAATGGTGGGACTGCGACAGGAACACTTGGCTCGCTTCCACCAAGAGCAGCAAATC
>CAZJNL010001386.1:0-1755 GCA_964546515.1 uncultured Oscillatoria sp. | reverse complement strand
TAAAATGTAAAATATAAAATTGATATGATATCAAGTCCGGTGGCATCCTTATTGCAGAGTGGGTTCCGAAAGCACAGTCGGTTCGGGCTGAAATTACCAGTGCCCAGTGCCCAGTGCCCAGTATGTAGAGACGCGACATGTCGCGTCTCTACTCGGCGTCTTTACACAAAACCGATGCGAGCGGACATGATATGATACATTGCCTGAATCCTTATTGCCAGAATCCGCTGAATCCTGACGGGACAGTGTTTTGCCTGAGTTGTGGATCAAAGCTGCAACTGAAAGATCGCTACTGTGCGGTAAAGCTGCTGGGCGAGGGGGGATTCGGCAGAACCTTCATCGCCTCTGATGCCGACCGGCTGGACGCTGACTGCGTGATTAAGCAATTTTTGCCGCTGTCGCAAGTGCAGCAAAATCGGGGGTTGCTGGAAAAAGCGACGGAAATGTTCGCCCAGGAGGCGAAGCAGCTGCTGCAGCTGGGAGATCACCCGCAGATTCCCACCCTGTTTGCTGATTTTGAAGAAGAGGGGCGGCTGTATTTGGTGCAAGAGTTTATTGACGGGCAGAATTTGTTGCAGGAGTTGGAAGAGGGAGGGGCGTTTAGTGGGGAGAAGATTGAGGAACTGTTGCTGGATTTGCTGCCGGTGCTCAAGTACATCCACTCCCGCCAGGTAATTCACCGGGATATTAAGCCAGAGAATGTCCTGCGCCGCAAGAGTGACGGCAGATTAGTGCTGATTGATTTTGGGGTAGCCAAGCAATTAACCGGCAGCGTTTTGATTAAAACCGGCACCAAACTGGGCACGGAAGGCTACGCGCCGATTGAGCAGCTGCGAGGCGGAAAAGCCTATCCGGCGAGCGACCTTTACAGTTTGGGCGTGACGTGCATTCACCTGCTGACGGATACGGCACCCGACGAACTTCACGATCCGATGAAAGGGCGGTGGCTGTGGCGAAATAAGCTGATAGAACAGGGGAGAACGGTTAGCGATCGCTTGGGGAAAGTGATAGACAAACTGCTGCAAGACTGGGTGAGCGATCGCTACCAGTCAGCCGAGGAAGCGATCGCAGACCTTTACTGGGGGAATGCCGGAGCGCCAGCCGCCAATCCGCAACCTAAACTCACCAAATTTCAGCCGGCAAGCACCAAGATTCAGTCCGCGCCGCCCCTGACTTGGCGGTGCGCTCACACGCTCACCGGCCACACAAATTATGTCATAGGCGTCGCCATCAGCCCAGATAGCAAAACCCTCGCCAGTTGCAGTTATGACAAGACAATTAAATTGTGGCATTTGGAAACTGGCAACCTGCTGGGCACCCTCACCGCGCACACCGGCTGGGTGAGTTGCCTCGCCATCAGTCCCGATGGCAAAACCCTCGCCAGCGGCAGTTTAGACAGCACCGTCAAGCTGTGGGAAATTGGCAGTGGCAACCTGAGAAAAACGCTCACCGGCCATTCGGCGTATGTGATTTCTCTCGCCATCAGCCCGGATGGTAAATTCCTCGCCAGTGGCTGTTTTGACAATAGCATAAAGCTGTGGGAATTGGCAACCGGCAACCCGATTGGAACCCTAATGGGGCACACCGGCTATGTGGAATCCCTCGCCATCAGTCCGGATGGAAACACCCTCGCCAGCGGGGGTGGATATGACGATCACAGTATCAAACTGTGGGATTTAAGAGATGGTCTTCTGACTGACACCTTCCGAAGTCATTCCGCCTCAGTGCGCTCTTTGGCGTTCAGTCCGGATGGCA
>CAZJNL010001385.1:0-1760 GCA_964546515.1 uncultured Oscillatoria sp. | reverse complement strand
GAGAGCTAGCAGGCAGGAAGCGGTTGAGCGAGACTGAGACAGTTGCCCTGCTGCTCGACGTGCTGAACATCTTAGAATTTGTCCACCGGCACAGCGTCATCCACCGCGACATTAAGCCATCCAACCTAATCAGACGCCCCAGTGACGGCAAATTCGTTTTGATAGACTTTGGAGCAGTCAAACAAATCAGCACCCAGATAGCGTCTGGAGAGCCGGTGGCGCAGACTGTGACCGTGGGCACTCACGGCTATATGGCCCCCGAACAAGCCAATGGCCAGCCCCTGCCGTGCAGCGACATCTACTCCCTGGGCGCGGTTGCCATCCAAGCGCTCACAGAAATCCACCCTAACCAACTGCCAAAAAATTCCAACCTGGAAATCCTCTGGCGCGACAAGGCGCAGGTTAGCCCTGAACTGTCAAGAATCCTAGATAAAATGGTGCGCTACAACTTCAGAGAGCGCTACCAGTCCACAGCGGAAGTCCTGCAGGCGCTGCAGCAACTGCCCTCTTCCCAACCAAGGGCGACAGCAACTGCGAGTAAACCCGGGCTGTTCCAGAAAATAGGCAAGCTGCTGTTCACCCGCATCGAGGATCTGCTGTCGGGGGATGCGCCTCAATCGCCCGCAATCGAGCCACCCCCCGCCCCAACCCCCCCACCGGCAACCCGCAACCAGGAAAACGCACCCACCGAAACAGCGCCCCTGCAGGCTGCGCCAGAAAAAAGCCGCGTATTTATCAGCTATCACAGCCAAGATCCAGACCGCAGCCTCGCCCGGGAGTTCTATCAAGCCTTGCAAACAGCCGGTCACCAGCCGTTCATGGCCGGAGAGAGCGTCCGGCTCGGAGAGCAGTGGCCTCGCCGCATCGCCGACGAACTGGAGCAATGCGATTACTTTGTACTGCTGCTGTCGGCACAGTCTGCCGGCAGCGAAATGGTCACCGAAGAAGTGCGCAAGGCCAAGGCCCTGCGCGACGCCCGCGCCGACGGCAAGCCGGTGCTGCTGCCAATTCGGGTCAGCTTTCCCATGAATGCGCCGCTCAACTACAACCTGCGCGGCTATCTCAACCAGATCCAGCAGCGCTTCTGGAATAGCTCGGCTGACACCCCGGCGATTGTGGGCGAACTCCTCAGCGTGCGGGCTGCCGGTGCCGCACCGGCACCCCAAGACGCAACAGAAGCCGCCTTGCCCACTTTACCCCCGGCGGCGGAAAGCCCGGACGCCCCCCCCCTGCCGGCGGCAGAGCCAGAACTGCCGGAAGGGCAAGTGGAACTGGCTTCAGCATTTTATGTCCAGCGCCCCCCCATCGAAACTCGCGCATACGAGGAAATCAGGAAGCCCGGGGCGCTAATTCGCATCAAAGCCCCCAGACAGATGGGCAAAACCTCCCTGATGGCCAGGATTCTCCAGCAGGCAGCCCAACAAGGCTACCGCACCGTGCCGCTGAGCTTTCAGCTGGCGGATGGCAAGGTTCTCACGGACTTGGGCCAGTTTTTGCGGTGGTTTTGCGCCAGCGTCGGGCGCAGACTGCGGCTGCACAACCAGGTGGCGGAGAGGTGGGAGGGGACCTATGGCGACAAGGATAACTGCACGGCTTACTTTGAAGACTATCTGCTGCCCGCTGCACAGAGCCCCCTGGCGCTGGGGCTGGATGAAGTGGACAGGGTGTTTGAATATCGCGAAATTGCCGAGGACTTTTTTGGGTTGCTGCGAGCTTGGCATGAGGAGGGCAAAAATCGGCAGGTTTGGAAACAGTTCCGC
>CAZJNL010001384.1:0-1760 GCA_964546515.1 uncultured Oscillatoria sp. | reverse complement strand
GGCACCGCCCCTACGAAAATGGGTTTATGGGCCATAGTACATCAATCTGAGAACCGCTAATATCTGCCTTCATCTGCGTTCATCTGCGGTTTTTAAACAATTGAGCTACTGGTGAGATTCGACCGAATCTAGCTCCCATCAGGAACCCAATCCAAAATCCTTGCATCCAAAATCTAAAATCGCTCGCTCCGCTGGATTTCGGCGAAGATTTCATCCAAAATTTCCTGGGCACCCATTTGCCGCAACCGGCTCGCGAGTTCCACACCCAGCTGTTCAGCGCTCTCAGCAGCGCCGGTGACGCTATCTTTCACCAGTCGCTTGCCATCCAGACTGGCAACCATGCCGGTTAAAGTCAGCTGCTCCCTTTCAATGTGGGTATTTACTCCAATAGGTACTTGACAGCCGCCTTCAAGTGTGCGCAAGAAAGCGCGTTCCGCGTAGCAGCGCTGGGCGGTGGGGGTGTGTTCCAGCGATTTAATCAGATTGAGAATTTCCGTGTCGCCGGCGCGGCACTCAATGCCCAGGGCACCTTGTCCGACAGCGTGCAGGGAGATTTCCGGCGGGATAACTTGATGGATGCGATCGCTCATATTGAGCCGGTGCAAGCCGGCAAACGCCAAAATCAGGGCGTCGTACTCACCGGCATCCAGTTTACCCAGCCGCGTATTCAGGTTCCCCCGCACATCCTTAAACTGCAGGTGAGGGAAATGGTGGCGCAGCTGGGCGAGGCGTCGCAGCGAAGAAGTGCCCACCACAGCGCCCGCCGGCAGCGTGTCCAGTTGCTTGTCGAGGTGCTTTTCGTGAACCACAAGGGCGTCAGCGGGGTTTTCCCGTTCCGTGACGCATCCCAAAACCAGCCCTTCCGGCAAATTGGTGGGCAAATCTTTCAGGGAATGCACAGCGAAGTCCGTCTCGTTGTTGAGCATTCCCAGCTCCAGTTCCTTGGTAAACAGCCCCTTATCGCCAATCTTGGCTAAAGCGACATCGAGGATTTTGTCGCCCTGAGTGGACATGGTGTGGACTTCAAAAGAGCGATCGGGGAAGCGCTGCTGGAGTTGTTCTCGCACCCAGTAGGTTTGAACCAGGGCGAGTTGGCTTTTGCGGGAACCGATGCGAACAGAGGGTGTGGGAGCGGAAACGGTTGGCGACATAAAGCAGTAAATGGGAAGGATTAGCGCCCTCACTCTGGAAGGGAGGGGCGGTGCCGGTGGGACAGGCGTCCCGCCTGTTCCGCGCCGGGGGACTTGAGAGACAATCTCCTAATCTAGACTACTGCAGGGGGGGACTGCAATAAATTTATGGCGTCAGCAGCTGAACTTCCACTCCGAAAGCGTCAGCGGCGCGTGCGAGCGCTTCGTCAGCCGTTACCAGACGTAAGTCATTAGAGGCTGCAACTGCCAAGTGCAGCGCATCTAGGGTGCGCAGAGGCGTATCGAAGCGGCTGAGCCACTCGCGAGCCAGACTGTAATGGATGGGCTGCAAGGGGATGCGGGTATAGTAACCGTCCTCCAAGTCTATTTGAAAAGCGATCGCGATCTGTCTTGCCTCGTCCAGGGATATTTCCCCCATCCGCACGAGACTGTTGGCGAATTAATGGGGGGTTATACCTCCCGCGCCCGTGGAATATCGCTTAATTGGTTGGAGAGAGGGAGGCTCCGCCTCCTTTCAGGCGTTCCCAGCCTGAGGCTGGGAACGAGGAAAAAGGGAGCATGTAGGGGCGGGTTCACCCAAAACCTGTGCCACACAACCCCAACGCCGAA
>CAZJNL010001383.1:0-1762 GCA_964546515.1 uncultured Oscillatoria sp. | reverse complement strand
GCGGGGCAAGCCCGAAATCTTTGACACACAACCCGCATCTATATAAACCCGCCCCTACCCCACCGGCATCGGGGCGGGTTTATCTGGGATATCTGTGGGAGGCAGAGGTTATTTGTGAACCCGCCCCTACATGGGAATGCTTAATGGCCCCCAAACCGACCTTATATGCCGGCACAGATTCCCATGATAATAGACTAACACAAGCCGGTGTTCCTGTCAACGGTTTTGAGAAAATTTCTTGCGGTGGGGGAATCAATTTCAGAGGTGAGGTGCCGGGGGGCTTGACACCATGAGAACGAGGCTCCGCCTCCATGCCGGCGTCTCCCATAAGGAGCCTGGGAAAAAAGCCAGAAACCGGGTTTCTTCAAGAAACCCGGTTTCTTATGACTTCACTTTTCCTTTATAAATCCTCTCTACGCTGAACGCCGGCTGGGAAATTGCTGCTGCTGCAACTGGTGCATGCGATCGAACAGCCGCCAGCAATACTCTTCCGGCAACCCGCAAGTCACAGCCCCCCGCAACACTACATTAAAATACCAGTCGTTAGGAGCTAATTCTTCTGGCAATTTATTAACCACCACATACGTCCGCACGCCGGTGTACAGCTGTTTCCGGCAATAAACTTCTACCATTTCGTGGCGGTAGCCGCCACGGGGGACATCTTCCCGCTCATCCAGCAATTCGCTCAAGCGCCACGGCAATTCATAGAGCACCCCCTCCACGGAAGATGCTGCATCTGGCACAACGTCTAGCGCCCCGCAGTTGCGCCGGCGGGAGCGACAGTAAAAACCCAGCCGGTATCCCTTCAGCGTCGCTGGGCCAATCACATAAGAATGCGTATTTTCGCCCACCGTGCGCTTCAAATCCACCGGGCACATGCACGAACCGTATGCAAAATAGAGGAATTTTGGCTCTGTCCGCACCGGCTGTTGCGGGTTGCCCACCGGCTGGGAATTCTTAAAAGAGTGTGTCCAAGTGCTTTGAATGTGTCCGCGCTCAACGACCATACACTGCTGTCAATATTTCTTTTGACAGGCATTCTAGCAGACCTCGCCCGAAAAAACTGTATCCCGATAGACAAACCGTAGATTAGCCATTCAGACTGCCGGCTCCCGTGGCTGCCGGCGCGGGAGAAGCGGACACGCCCCCTTTTACCACTCAGGGCTGAATTCTGGGAAAGAACATACTATAGACAGTAATCCGGTGATGCGTTGCAAGTATGAGCTATTGCCTCAATCCTGATTGCCAGAAGCCGCAGAATCCAAGTGACGCCAAGTTTTGCCAGAGTTGCGCGTCTTCGTTGCTGCTGGGGGCTCGCTACCGGGCGATCGAACCGCTCGGCACCGGCGGCTTTGGCAGAACCTTCTTGGGGGTGGACGAGTTCAAGCCCTCTCAACCGCGCTGCGCTATCAAGCAGTTCTTCCCCCAAGATCGGGGCTTCGTCACTTCCGTCAAAGCCAAAGAACTCTTTAACCGAGAAGCCGTGCGGCTGGACGTTCTCGGCATTCACCCGCAAATTCCCGAACTGCTGGCTCATTTTGAACAAGACGAACACCACTATTTGGTGCAAGAATTAATAGAAGGGCGCAATCTGGCTCAGGAACTGGCAGAGGAAGGCCCTTTCAACGAAACCAAAATCCGCCACCTGCTCAGCGATTTGCTGCCGGTGTTGCAGTTTGTCCACAGCCACCAAGTCATTCACCGCGACATCAAACCGCAAAACATTATTCGCCGGCGCACCCCCAACCCCCAAACCCCAGGA
>CAZJNL010001382.1:0-1762 GCA_964546515.1 uncultured Oscillatoria sp. | reverse complement strand
CTTTCCAATCGCCTGGAACTTAGCTAATCGCCGAGGAACTAGCCAACACCATCTTTCCAATCGCCTGGAACCCCGGCTAATCGCCAACGAACTAGCTATACGTCTAACCCCTCACAGAGAGCGCCCACACCATCTTGCCAATCACCGGCATTCTCAGGCAACTTGCCAAAACTCCCCCTTCATATTATAATACCCTTTAAACCCAATTCTATCCATTCCCAACCCCACCCCCGGCTGCACCCCTCCCAAAACTGGACACGCACCGGCTCCCCGAAAGGCGTCGGCACGCAACTGCAACCCCAACACACAACCCCATCCAACAAAAAAAGACTCCTATGAGCCAAGACACGGTTAACCCAAAAATTCCTTTCGCCTCTTTACTCGAAGCTATCTGCTGCCTCACTCTCGAACAAAAACGGCAATTACAGGCATTAATCGATGAGGAAATATTCCAAGCAGAGGCAGATTTGCTAGACCACGATACCACTGTCCAAGCTGAAGTTGAAACAGCTCTCCAAGAGTATAAAGCCGATGATTACATCCCCCTTGAAGAATCGCCAGAAGAGGTTCCCTCCTAGCGCCAGGGTGCGGCACATTAATTTTTTTTTAGCAGCTATCCAACCCGCAACATTTGTGGCCCAATATAAGGATGTTGGGCAACCGGCTCTCCCGCCGGCACCCATGAACGCGCTAAACTCTTACAATTCCCCCACAATCCATTGCAATGCCGGCAAAAGTCACCCTCACCATTATCGCAGGCAGCCTGAAAGGGCAAGAAGTGGAATTCGACTCCCGCACAACCTGCATTATCGGTCGCCATTACGACTGCAAACCCCAATTGCCCAACGACGAAGCTCACAGTATCGTCTCCCGCTATCACTGTCTGCTCGACATCAACCCGCCCCAAATCCGCATCCGCGATTTTGGCAGCAAAAATGGCACATTTGTCAATAGCAATAAAATCGGACAGCGCCCCTGCCACGCCACCCCAGAAGAAGCCCGCCAGATGCAGTTCCCAGAGCGCGATTTGCAGGATGGCGACGAAATTCGCTTGGGAAATACGGTGTTTCGTGTTAGTATAGAAGTAGCCGGCGCTCCGGATATTGACAGCGAGACAGCTGCTGTGGCTATTGCCCCACCGGCAGGAGGGCTAAAGCCCTCACTACAAACATCGCACCTGCCGGCAATTGAAGGGTACACCACCCTGAGAGAGTTGGGGAGGGGAGGGCGCGGTGCGGTTTATTTGGCTCGCAATAACCAAACCGGCGAGGAAGTAGCGCTGAAATTAATGCTCCCCCAAATAGCTACCAATCCCCGCGATGTCGCTTGGTTTCTCCGCGAAGTGGAGAATACCAAAGCCTTAAACCACCCGCACGTTGTACAGCTCAAGGAATCCGGCTACTGTGAGGGCATTTTCTACTTCACCCTGGAATACTGTGCCGGCGGGAATGCGGTACACTTAATGCGGGAGCGCGGCGGCAAGTTGCCTGCAGGTGTTGCGGTTCCCATTATCTTGCAAGTCCTCGACGGTTTGGCATACGCTCACACTGCCTATATTCCCTATGTTAAATTGAAAGATGGCAGTTTGGGCAGGGGGCAGGGTTTGGTGCACCGCGACCTCAAACCTGAGAATATTTTCCTCAGCACTGCCGGCAATTCTATAATAGCAAAAATCGGGGATTACGGGTTGGCAAAAGCTTTCGATTTAGCCGGCTTCAGCAATCTAACGATGAGCGGCACAAAAGCCGGCACACCCGGTTTC
>CAZJNL010001381.1:0-1763 GCA_964546515.1 uncultured Oscillatoria sp. | reverse complement strand
TGACAAGCGGTGATGTTAAAAGTAACGAACCGCTGCTGACAAGCGGTGATGTTAAAAGTAACGAACCGCCAAGACGCCAAGGTCGCCAAGAAGAGAGTTGGTTGGGAATGCCCGGGAGTGGGCGGGTGCCGGTAGGGGCGACCCTTGCGGTCGCCCAGAACGATCGTAAATTTAGGCTGACTATGAAATCAACGAGTTCAGTTTATATTGCCAGTGCGGTGGCGGCGCTGCTAGTGCTGGCGCTAATTGTTTTCCAGCCGTTCGCGATTGTGAATGCGGGCGAGCGGGGTGTTGTGTTGAAGTTCGGGCAAGTTGAGGATAGGGTTCTCAGCGAGGGGATTCACTTGATTGTGCCGGTTGTCAACTCGGTTCAAAGGCTGAGCGTGCGGGTGCAGAAACACCAAATTCCTGCTGAGGCTGCCTCGAAAGATTTGCAGGACGTGTACACGGATGTAGCGCTAAACTGGCACATTGTTCCGGAACGGGCTAACACTGTTTTTCAGCAGATAGGTGATGAGGGGCAGATTGTCCAGCGGATTATCAACCCGGCGATTGAAGAAGTGCTGAAAGCGGTGATGGCGCAGTACACGGCGGAGCAAATCATTACGAAGCGGGGAGAAGTGAAAGCCGGTATTGATGAGCAATTGACGACGCGATTGGCTAATTATAACCTGGCGGTGGATGACATCTCTCTGGTTAATATCCACTTTTCTGACCGGTTCAGGGAGGCGGTTGAGGCTAAGCAGATTGCGGAACAAGATGCCAAGCGGGCGGAGTTTGTAGCGCTGAAGGCTATTAAGGAGGCGGAAGCGGAAGTTAACCGCGCCGAAGGTCAGGCGCAGGCGCAGCGACTGTTGCGGGAAAATCTGACGACGGAAATTCTGCAAAAGCAGGCGATTGAGAAATGGGATGGCCATTTCCCGACGGTTTTGGGGGGGAACGGTACTATGCCGTTTATCAATCTGGATTCTGCCAAATTGGTGCCCCAAAAGTAGCCGGCAATACAGCAAGTTAGGAGGGAGAAAGGGTTAAATTTTTCGTTGTTCGGTCAAATTAGCCTAAAATCTGCGGAAATCTCGCCCTTAAGCTTAAGAAGTTGTTAAGACAACTCGGGAAAGCCAGATTTCTGTGGCTAACTAGAAACGATAAGATACCTCCTAACTGCGTCAACAGCCCCATCTGTGCCGCCCGCGCCTTATGGGGCTTCTGTTTTCTAGGGGCATAGGATGCTTTTGCGGCGCTGTAGCTGATAGGCTGGAGGCAAGTGTAAATAGCTGTCCTATGCCTAGCGAACAACTTCCTCCCGGTGAGATGGGTTTGCCGGTGATTGGCAAAACTCTGCAATTTCTGTTCGACCCGGACTATATCAACAAGCGCTACGCCGAATATGGGCCGATTTTTAAAACTCGGCTGCTGGGCAAACCGACTGTATTTATGGTTGGCCCAGAGGCGGCTGAGTTTGTCCTGGCGAGTCATTTCGATTGTTTTTCCTGGCGCGAAGGTTGGCCAGATACGTTTAAGGTTCTGCTGGGGGAATCTCTATTTCTGCAAGAGGGAGAGGAGCACCGGCGCAACCGGCGGCTGATGATGCCGGCACTTCACGGACCGGCGCTGGCTGGCTATGTGGAGACGATGGAGTCGATTGCCGAAAGTTATCTGCGCCGGTGGGAGGTAAAAGGGGAACTCACGTGGTTTGAGGAGTTTAAAAAGCTGACGTTTGATATTGCCAGCCAGCTGTTACGGGGGGCAACTCCAGGTGCGGA
>CAZJNL010001380.1:0-1763 GCA_964546515.1 uncultured Oscillatoria sp. | reverse complement strand
GAAGAGGGTAGCCCCCCTTTTTTAGGGGGGTTGGGGGGATCGAACCGCACTCCTCAAGTGAAAACCGCTATAAAGACAAAATCTACTATCTAAAATTCATCCCATGCGAACGCTTTTCAAGACTTTGCCGCCCAGATGGGCGGATTTTTTTCCCCTGGTAATTTCCCTCACGAGTGGGATTCTCATGGGGCTTGCCGCCGCGCCAGTTGCGGCTTGGCCACTGGCGTGGCTGGCCCTAGCTCCCCTCTGGGTATTGGTGGTTGAAACAAGCAAGAAACAAGAAGAAAAAAAGAATGCTCTCGTTCCCAGGCTCAGCCTGGGAACGAGGTTTGACCTGCTCCGCCGACTGAGCGCCAATTCTAAATTTTTAAGGGGCTTGGCGTGGGGGATTGGCTACCACGGCACAGCTTTATTTTGGATTACCGGCATTCACCCCATGACCTGGATGGGGGTGCCTTGGCTTGCCAGTCTGGCAATCGCAATTTTCTGCTGGGTTTTTATCACCCTCTGGGGCGCAGTATTAGTCGCTATCTGGGCAACTTGCCTATTTTGGATTTGGGATTTTGGATTTTGGATTAATCGAAAATCTAAAATCTCAGGCTTAATTCGTGTTATAATCGGAACAGCCCTGTGGTGCGGTTTAGAAACCCTCTGGAGTGCCGGCCCGCTGTGGTGGACATCCATTTCCTACACCCAAAGCCCTGACAACCTGGCCATTTTGCACCTCGGCCAACTCTCCGGCCCCTTAGCAGTGACAGCAGCGATTGTTGCCGTGAATGGGTTGATTGCGGAGGCTTGGATGAACGGCGCAGACCACGGTATCGCAGAGGAGAAAAAATTCTTCTCTGCGTCGGCGTTCGTGCGGTTTAATAATAAATATTTGCGCTTAGCGGTGGGATTGTTGGTGAGTTTGCACCTGACAGGTTTTGCCCTGTACAGCCGCCCCCTGACTCAGCTCCCGGCAGATGCCTTGAAAGTGGGCGTAATTCAGGGCAATATTCCCAACGAAATCAAGCTTTACTCGCAAGGCGGTCGTCGCGCAATAGAAGGCTACACCACCGGCTACCGGACTTTAGCAGAAAAGGGAGTGGATGCGGTTCTCACTCCTGAAACTGCTTTGCCCTTTGTGTGGACAAAAGAGAATCTTCAGTACAGTTCTTTGTATCAGGCGATTCTTGATAAGGGTGTGCTTGTTTGGGTGGGAGGATTTGGGCAGAAAGGGTTTAGCTTTACCAACAGTTTGTTTACTTTCACCGGCACCGGGGAGATTTTCAGCCGCTACGACAAGGCGAAGCTAGTACCGCTTGGGGAGTACATTCCTTTTGAGCAATTTTTGGGGGGGTTAATTAACCGGCTGTCGCCTTTGGATGCGCACTTGGCTGCCGGTTCAGCTAAGCAGCTTTTGGATACGCCTTTTGGTCGGGCGATTGTCGGTATTTGCTACGAGTCGGCTTTTGCCGAACACTTCCGGCGTCAGGCGGCGGCAGGGGGGCAATTTATCCTCACGGCGTCTAACAATGCCCACTACCGCCCGTCAATGCCGGCGCAGCACCACGCCCAAGATGTGATGCGGGCGATTGAAACTGACAGGTGGGCGGTGCGGGCGACCAACACCGGCTATTCTGGGATTGTTAACCCCCACGGCAGAACTTTGTGGATGTCTGGGATAAATACCTACGAGATTCATGCGGCGACGATTGAGCGCCGAAAAACTCAGACGCTGTATGTGCGCTGGGGGGATTGGCTGACGCCGGTGCTGTTGG
>CAZJNL010001379.1:0-1765 GCA_964546515.1 uncultured Oscillatoria sp. | reverse complement strand
GCAGTGGCCCTGGAGTGGGTGTCTCAGGGTGCGACGCGGCTGCATTTGGTGGATCTCGACGGTGCCAAAACCGGCTTTCCGGTGAACCGGCAAGCGATTGAGGCGATCGTGGGGGCGGTGCCGGTGCCGGTGCAGGTTGGGGGCGGCTTGCGCGACTATGCCTCGGTTGCCGAAATCTTGACAGTGGGCGTCGAGCGTGCTATATTAGGCACCTCTGCTGTGGAGAAGCCGGATTTGGTGGCGCAGCTGTGCCAAGAGTTTCCGGGGCAAATTGTCGTGGGGATTGACGCCCGCAATGGCAAGGTGGCGACGCGCGGTTGGTTGCAAACCTCTGAGGTGCTGGCGACTGATTTAGCCGAGCAGATGGCTAAATTAGGGGCGGCGGCGATTGTCTATACGGATATCCACCGGGATGGGACGCTTACTGGGCCAAATTTGCCGGCGCTGCGAGAAATTGCCGGTGCGGTTGATATCCCGATCGTTGCCTCTGGCGGCGTGTCTTCTATTACTGACTTGCTGAGTCTGCTGGCGCTAGAACCCCTGGGAGTGCGGGGCGTAATTGTCGGTCGCGCTTTGTACACCGGCGATATTTCTCTGAAAGAAGCGATCGCGGCGGTGGGCCCGGGCCGGCTCCAAGATGTGCCGCCCGATCTGGGGTTTTCAGCATTTGCGTGAGGAGGCGGCTGCTCTCAGGTCGAGCCCAGAGTCGGCTCGACCGGCACTTTTTCCTGCTTAGTTTATCGCAGGCAAAGGTTTTCGCCACTCATATCCCCAAAGCAATTCCCCCTGTAGTCGAGGATAATAACCTTGCTGATTGTGGCAAATTGCTTCAGTGTGGCTTCTCCAGAACTTTTTGCGCGATCGTCATCTCCAATCCCCGCTGAAACTCAGCTGAAGCGATCTGAAAAAGTCGGCGCTTGTTTGTTTATTAGATCACAAGTTCATCAAGTCTTGCCAGTATCATCCGTTTGTTTGAGGAATGGTATAAATAGTGGGAAGAGAGAAGGCAAAAGACTGTGAAACCCTATCAACAAGTGCCGATTCAGGAATGCTTGGAGCCGCTGGTGGCGATTGAGCCCCAGCTGTTTGCCCTTGTCGAGCCTCACCCTTACCAGGAGCTGGGTGCGCCTTATGGCGGGAAATCACCGTTCTATGTTCGCGCCGGCGTGCTGGCGTCGCTCGCTGACGCCCAAACCGAGCTGCAGCACCGGCATCCGGGATGGCGCATCCAAATTTTTGACGCCTACCGGCCAGTGGCAGTGCAGCAATTCATGGTAGACTTTACTTTTAATCAGCTAGTTGAAGAGCGAGGTAAGACCTGCACAGATTTAACCGCAAGTCAAAGGGAAGCGATATTAGAGAAAGTCTATCAATTTTGGGCGCTGCCCAGCCTCGATCCAGCCACGCCGCCCCCCCACAGCACCGGCGCAGCGGTGGATGTGACTCTGGTGGATGAAACTGGCGATCCGGTGGATATGGGATCTCCGATTGATGAAGTCTCGCCGCGCTCTTATCCCTATCATTTTGCCGGCAGTGCCGGTGCGAAGGAGCCGCAATATCACCAGCACCGGCAGCTGTTGGGAGATATCATGGTGCGAGCCGGTTTTCAGCGCCACCCCCACGAGTGGTGGCACTTCTGTCTGGGCGATCAAATGTGGGCTTGGCTGACGAATAAAAGCAATTCTGGCACTCCAGTAATAGCACGCTACGGTCGCGTTGAATAGGGAGCGTCCCATTTTTGCAAAGAGTTTCACCCTCACCCCCC
>CAZJNL010001378.1:0-1770 GCA_964546515.1 uncultured Oscillatoria sp. | reverse complement strand
CCGTATCCAGTCCCGTTGCCAGTTACTACGACTCTTTGGCCAAAACCCTGCTGTCGCCCCACTGCGAAGTGGTGCATTTCGATCCAGACATCACCCAAATGCTGGATAATAAGTTTACCTTGTGCGAAACAGCTCGCTCTTTGGGCTTGTCCGCACCGAAGTCATTCCTGATTACTGACCCGGAACAAATTCTTAAATTTGACTTTACAGGCGAGCGCCGAAAGTATATACTTAAGAGCATACGCTATGATTCCGTCACTCGCTTGGACATGACCAAGCTGCCTTTTGAGGGGATGGAAAGTTATGTCAAAAAATTGCCCATTAGCGAGTCCAGACCTTGGGTGATGCAGGAGTTCATCCCCGGACAGGAATACTGCACCCACAGCACGGTTCGCAAGGGAAAGATACGGCTGCACTGCTGTTCTAAGTCCTCGGCGTTCCAAGTGAACTACGAGCAGGTAGATAAGCCGGAAATTTTACAGTGGGTGAAGCGGTTTGTCAAGGAATTAAACCTGACAGGACAAATTTCCTTTGACTTTATTCAGGCGGAGGATGGCACAGTTTATCCCATTGAGTGCAACCCGCGCACTCACACAGCCATTACTATGTTCTATAATCATCCTGGGGTAGCCGGTGCTTATCTTGAGGATAGCGAAGATGAGAGCGAACCCCCACTAGAGCCACTTCCTGACAGCAAGCCCACTTATTGGCTGTACCACGAACTTTGGCGGCTGACTGAGGTGAGGTCACTGAGTCAGTTGCAAGCATGGTTCAAGAAAATTGTCAAGGGAACTGATGCAATGTTTCAGGTGAGTGACCCGCTGCCGTTTTTGATGGTACACCACTGGCAAATTCCTTTACTGCTGCTGGATAATTTGCGAAAATTGAAAGGCTGGATTAGGATAGATTTCAATATTGGCAAGTTGGTGGAGTTAGGCGGAGATTAGGCGGGTTGGATGTACTAGCTATCTGCGATGAAAGAGTTTTATCTCGACTGGGAGCGAGAAAGATTCTCAGCAATCGAGAGCGGATAAAAAAGTTGGCACGCCTCGTTCATTCTGCCGGCAAGTCCAACTCCTCAATCAACCAGTCATTTTCAGCTAAGCTGCTTACAGAACCCATGACTCAATTAGTAAACCCGAAACCGCTATTTCCGCTTTTCCAAGTTCAGCAGGCAATTTGGTTTCTCCATCACTTGCAGCCCCAAGGATTAACCGATTAAAATTGTTGGGCGGTAGCCATTAAGTCACCTGTAGATGTTGAGGCGCTTAAAAAAGCCGGTCAAACCCTGATTAACCGGCATTCAATCCTGCGCAGCATCTGTCGCCATGAAGGACAGCTGATTCAGGAAACCTCCGCAACTGCTGAGTTGGATTTCCAAGCAATCGATGCTTCCCACTGGAGTGGGGAGGAATTGAACGAAAACATTTTGCAGGAGGCTAAGCGTCCTTTTAATTTGGGACAGGGTTCCTTGTTGCGGGTGAGTTTGTTTAGCCGGCACACAACCGAGCACATTCTCTTACTCACCGCTCACCAGATAGCAAGCGATTGGGAGTCCTCGCTCATTTTGGCGGATGAATTTTTCAGCCTGTACAGTAACATTCCCTTACCGCCACTTGCGCAGTCCTATCAAAACTGGGTTCAGCAAGAATTAGATCGGCTCAACAGTCCAGAAGGAAAAACACTGGAAACCTACTGGAAAAATCGCTTAGCAGGCGAGTTACCCGTATTAGAATTGCCAGCATACTCTTCTCGTCCAGTGCTGCGCAC
>CAZJNL010001377.1:0-1770 GCA_964546515.1 uncultured Oscillatoria sp. | reverse complement strand
TTTAGATTGACTCCAAACTAACCGCCCAAAATCCCAAATCATGCCAGCAATTATTCCGCCCTAAATGTGGCGTTATGAAAGTCATCCTGGCTGGCAAATATTTCAATCAATGTATCTACGCAGGCGATTTCAAACAGGATTCTAATCTGATGGTTGATTGAACAGACGGCGAGCTGGCCATTGGCGGATCTCACGGTTTTAACTGCGGAGACTAAAGCGCCCAGTCCGGAACTGTCTATAAAGGTTACATCCTGGAAATCTACTAACACAATGTTGGCTCCTTCGTCAAGAACGGCCCTAATCTGTCGGTCGAATTGACTGGCATTATTTTTGTCTAAAAGGCCAGAAGGTTGAACAATTTTAACCGTCGGGTTCAGATTTTTCATTCGGTCTTCACTCCCCAGGAATAAACTGCAGCAATGAGCGCCCGTTAGCTTTCTCCTAGCATAGCTTTAATAAAAATCAACGCCAAGGGGAAGTTATATGTGTTCGGCTTGTACAGACTCTCGCAAAAATTGCCTGTTCCTCCAGCGGGGGGCTGAAGAGTTGAGCTGTGGAGCGCTGGCAGGGCGCGTGCGGGGCTGTTTGTATAGCGGCATTCCGCGAGGACGCCCGCTTGAGAGCGCGTTCGTCCAGGTTCTCCCTAACCAGAGGCTGGTTTGTTAGACTAGAATCTCCGCTGTGTAATTTCAATCCCTCACAGGGATTCAAGGGGATTGTCAGGGCTGGCTACTAAACGGTTATCTAAAACATAAGTATAGCATTTCCAGGCCCGGGCATAGCAAATAGTATAAACAAAACTTAAAAATATGCACAGATTATTAACCGGCCCGTTGCGAGTTGAAAATTTAACCATTGCGCTCTGCAACTTGCCAGAACACCTGCAAGGCACAAAGCTAGTCCAGATGTCCGATTTCCACTACGATGGCTTCCGGCTGTCTGAAGCCCTTTTAGAGGAAGCTATCGCCGCCAGCAACCAGCAACAGCCAGACCTGGTTTTGCTGACCGGCGACTATGTTACGGAAGACCCAGCACCGATTCACGAGCTGGCGCTGCGCCTCAAACAGCTGCAAAGTCGCGCCGGCATCTATGCCGTTTTGGGCAACCACGACCTCCTCTACCGGCACTCAAAATCAGAAATCACCCGCGCCATGACTCGCACAGGGATTGGCGTTCTGTGGAATCAAGCTGTCTATCCTCTGGGGCCAGAATTAGCCCTGGTGGGGCTGCCGGACTTTTGGTCTCGCGAATTCAACCCAGCTGCGGTGCTGGCGCAGGTGGATGCCGCCATCCCCCGGATTGTCTTGTCCCACAATCCCGACAGCGCCCAGCTGCTGAGGCGATGGCGAGTGGACTTGCAACTGTCAGGTCACACCCACGGTGGCCAAATTGTCATCCCCGGTGTGGGGCCGGTTCTCCAGGGTATGAAATCGATTCGGCGCACTATTCCCAAACCGCTGAGGCGGGGGATTCCTTATATGTCAGACGGGTGTTATAAAGTAGTTGACAACTGGGAATGGGCTGAGGGATTGCATCAGGTGGGGGCGAACCAGCTGTACGTCAATCGCGGGCTGGGCACTTATCTCCCCGGACGTCTGTTTTGCCCGCCAGAAGTCACCGCCATCACCTTAGTCAGGGCTTGATGCCTCCGCGATCGTGCGCTCGTAGGGCAAATTTTGGTTTCGGAAAAAGTAATCCAACAGACTGAAGTCTGCCGCTATACATACAAAGCCCGCCTGCGCGGGCACGCGAAAATCAAACGGGAACACT
>CAZJNL010001376.1:0-1771 GCA_964546515.1 uncultured Oscillatoria sp. | reverse complement strand
AGCGAGCGAAGAGCGCTGTGAAGAACTTCCACTGGTCGGGATGGCGCTGAAACAGCGTCAGCAATTCCTGATCGCTGTGATGAAACAGCGACTTGACCACCGGATGGTTGCATTCTGGAAAAGTAGGCAGTTGCACAGTTTCTAACCACCTGCTGCTATTGTTTCCTAATTTACTATATCCAGTGAAACCAGGAACTGACACAGCCCGCTCCCCTGTGGAGAGGGGGAGAGGGGGCAGGAGGGACAATATGAGTAAAATCTAAAATCCGCACCAGAGATCCCCTAGCCCAGGCAGCAAGATTGATGTGGCCTTGATAGAATAATTAACAATAGGCTACTTTCTGACTCTAAGTCCCAGACCCCAGACCGCCTGTCCGTAGATAAATTCTAGATAGCGTCGTTCATCCCTCATTGTTGGCTCATGCCTCTAACAGTTAGTATCCCTCCCATTCTCAGCTCCTTTTTGCCCTCCCTGCCGCTGGACAGCCTGTTTTCCACCCAGGGGATAATGGTGATGCTGCTGGCTGCCTACGCCGGGGCCATGTGGATGTTTCTCACCAGCGCCCCCAAAGTTTACACCATCATGGTGTCCGATCTGGAGATAGCGCGACAGTTCTATGAAGGGCTGCTAGATCTGCCTGTGGCAGAAGTGCCGCTGCACTACTACTACAACTACGAGCAAACCCTGGGAGCCACCGGCATTGACCCGCTTTATATGTCAGCCGGTGTGGGAACGCCCAAAACGGCCTTCAACACGTCCGATGGGCTGTGGTATCAGCTCCAGAAGAACACCCAGCTGCACATTATCACCGGGGCGAGTGTGGGGCAAAAAAACCGGCAGCGCCATGTCTGCTTCGATCGCGACTGCCTAGAACAACTGCTGATGCGAGTGCAGACGCAAGGCGTCAAGTACAAAATTCGCCAGGACAAGCCCCTGATTTTTTTAGCCAAAGATATCGAAGGGCGCGTCATCGAGATGTCCGAAGTGTCCAACTAGCTGTCACTAGCCCGCTTGCCGGGTGGGCCACGCCCGCCCCCCCACCACCGGCACCCCTGATATCAACTCAGGTTGAACACACAGTAGCTCTCTTGCAGAGACAAAGGTTTATCGCGTCTCTTCTTCCCCACCTTGAATCGCGGCTGCTAGCGCGAGCCGGTCGAAACTTAATTAGCCGGCGGACAGTCGCTTCAGCTGACTCGCGCGGATTTCACCGGCTCAAAGGGGCGCGGATAGAGTTGCAAAGCCTCGCTCAACCCGCGTCCCAAATCCCCAAATCCAGGCTGGCAAAACTCCCGCCCGCAAAGCTTAGAAGCTCTGTTTATAAAGATAATATTAAGCACTGTCAAGGCTTGTCAGTTGATCCCCCCCCTAGCCCCCCTAAAAAGGGGGGGGGAAGATAGAGCCAACCTTTTTAAGGGGGTTTGGGGGGAGCTGATTTTCTTTACAAACACGCTCCTTACCCGACTATCCCGTAATCTTAATAGCCGCAGTCTCCTCAGCCACCCGCTTTCCCTCATCCAGCAAATAGTCGAAAAAAGTGCTAGCAACCACAGACAGCTGCTTGCCGGTGGGATAGACAACATACCACAGCCTTGGAATCGGAAAATCTTCCACATCCAAGATAGTCACCTGACCCGTATTTCCTTCCAGCGCCAAGACGTGACGGGATAAAACAGACACTCCCAAACCGCCGGCAATCGCTTGCTTAATCGCCTCATTGCTGCCCAACTCCAGCCGCACCTTAAGCTTGAGCCCGCGTTCCTCGAAAAG
>CAZJNL010001375.1:0-1773 GCA_964546515.1 uncultured Oscillatoria sp. | reverse complement strand
AGGATGACATTGGCTCATGCTTCGCCCTTCCCCTAAAATTATACGTCAGCGCCGCATTATTGATTTTATTCTTGACCCGTTCAAGAAATTGCAAAAGGATGGGTTAAAATTGTAGTGGGGGTGCCGGTGTGTTGGGCGCAGGGGAGATGCCGGTGTGGGGGATTCCTGGCGAATGCCAGGTGAATGAATGATGTTTTTGGCTCTCTCCGTGAGGGGTTAGACATGCTTGCTAGTTTCCCGGAGATTAGCTAATTTCCAGGCGATTGGAAATCGCGGCTATACAAACAAAGCCCGCCTGCGCGGGCTAAGAAAAGAGCGAGATTCTCAAAATATGCGCGGTTTTTTTCCTCGTTCCCAGCTTACCCTGGGAGCGAGGAAAAACAGCCACCCACGGAGACTTCCCCCAAAACGCGGAACCCCATCCTCCAGCCCTCTCCGTGAACTTGAAGGTGGGGATTAACCCCCCATTAATTCGCCAACAGCCTTATGAATTCGCGGATCGTCAAACAAAGCCTGCCGGTGTGGGCTAGCTGAACTAAACAAACACTAACATAATTTGGGAGTTTAATATGTCACAACCTATCACGATTACCGGCGAGGATATCCTTCAGCAAGTCAAGATGTCTGGCAAAATTCCTGAGTTCATCGAAGCGATTGTGACTCGCAAGGTTATTGCAGCTGCTGCAGCTGAGGCTGGGATTAACATAGAGATAGAAGAACTTCAGAAAGCAGCGGATCAATTGCGGTTTATGAACAAACTGGTGAGTGCCGGTGATACCTGGGCGTGGCTGCAAAAGCACTGTCTGTCTCTGGATGATTTTGAAGAAATCGCGCACACCAGTCTCGTCTCTGGGAAGCTAGCCAAACATCTGTTTGAGGATAAAATCGAACCCTACTTTTTCGCACACCAGCTGGATTATGCCGGTGTGGTGATGTATGAAGTTGTCTTGGAGGATGAAGATTTGGCGATGGAGCTTTTCTATGCGCTGCGGGAAGGTGAGATGAGTTTTCCGGAAGTGGCGCATCAATATATACAGGATAAGGAGTTGCGCCGCTCTGGGGGATATCGGGGGATAGTGCGCCGCAAGGAGCTAAAACCGGAGATTTCGGCTGCTGTTTTTGCGGCTAACCCGCCGCAGGTTCTCAAACCGGTTGTGACTGCTAAGGGAGTTCACCTGATTTTTGTGGAGGAGGTGATTCCGCCGGTGTTGGATGATAAGCTGCGCTTTAAGATTTTCTCGGATTTGTTCTCGGAATGGCTGAAGCTGCAAACGGAGGGAGTTGAATATGAGGCAAATATTTAGCCGCATATTCAACTGCTGGAAATAGTAATTCCAGATTAACTGGTCAAACAGCCTAAATTTTACCTATTTAGGCTGTCGTTAAAAAGGCAGCTGCTGCTATCACAGTCAAAACTTGAAGGGTAGTCCTGCACAGGTAAGGGCGAGCCCTTGTCTTTACGGTAAAATTGTTTGCATCAAAACGGCAGCTGCAGATGGAGGGCGCAAAAGCTGTAACTTTTGCAGAACAAGCAAAAGAGCGCTAAAAACCCGAAACCGGGGCTTGGATTTAAAGAATAACCCAAGTTGCTACTTACCAGTGAGTCAGGTGAGATCCCCCCCTAGCCCCCCCTTAAAAAGGGGGGGAAATCCTCAAAGCCCCCCTTTTTAAGGGGGGGGCGAGGGGGGATCTGGATGTTTAGACTTGTAGGTAGCAACTTGGGTTATATAAACGGTGTGGGGTTCCGCACCGGCACGCTATTAATACTCAGGA
>CAZJNL010001374.1:0-1774 GCA_964546515.1 uncultured Oscillatoria sp. | reverse complement strand
GCGGTGGCTGCGAATTGCCCCCAGTGAGCCGGTGGAATATGTCTGCGAATTGAAAATTGACGGTTCTGCTTTGGCGCTGACTTACGAAAATGGCATCCTGGTGAGGGGCGCGACGCGGGGTGACGGGATTGCCGGTGAAGAAATTACTCAGAATGTGAAGACTATTCGCTCGATTCCTCTGCGGCTGAATTTGGAAAATCCGCCGCCTTCTTTGGAAGTGCGCGGCGAGGCGTTTTTGTCCCTGGCGGTTTTCGAGCAAATTAATCAGGAACGATCGCAAGAAGGCGAGCAAGTGTTTGCTAACCCCCGCAACGCCGCTGCAGGCACTTTGCGACAGCTAGATTCGCGGATTGTGGCGAAGCGCCGGCTGGATTTCTTTGCCTACACGCTGCACATTCCCGGAAGAGATGACGCCGATGTCGCCCGCACCCAGTGGGAATCCCTGGAAATGTTGCAAGAAATTGGTTTCCGGGTGAATCCGAATCGCAAATTATGCCGCTCGCTGCAGGAGGTTGGGGATTATTACGACTTGTGGAATACTGAGCGGCTGAAGTTGCCCTACATGACGGATGGAGTAGTGGTGAAAATCAACTCGCTGGCGCTGCAGGAAAGGCTGGGTTTTACTCAGAAATTCCCCCGCTGGGCGGTGGCGCTGAAATACCCCGCTGAGGAAGCGCCGACTCGGGTTGAGGCGGTGACTGTGCAGGTGGGGCGCACCGGCACTCTGACGCCGGTGGCGGAACTTTTGCCGGTGCAGTTAGCGGGAACGACTGTATCGCGGGCGACGCTGCACAACAGCGATCGAATTGCCGAACTAGATTTGCACATTGGGGATACGGTAATTGTCCGCAAAGCTGGGGAGATTATACCAGAAGTTGTGCGGGTTTTGCCAGAACTCCGCCCTGGGAATGCCCAGCGCTTTCAAATGCCGGCACACTGCCCAGAATGCGGGGAGCCGGTGGTGCGAGAGGCGGGTGAGGCTCGCACTGCATGCGTCAATGCCTCTTGCCCCGCTATTCTGCGAGGTTCGCTGATTCACTGGGCGAGTCGCGATGCGCTGGATATTAACGGCATGGGGGAAAAGTTGGTGCAGCAAATGGTTGACCGGCACCTCGTAAATTCGGTTGCGGATTTGTACGATTTAACGGCTGCCCAAGTGGCGTCTTTAGAGCGCATGGGCAAGAAGTCGGCTGAGAAATTGGTGGCGGCAATCGGGGAGTCGAAAAAGCAACCTTGGGCGCGGGTGCTTTACGGTTTGGGAATTCGCCATGTTGGCAGTGTTAATGCTAAAATATTGAGCGAGCGGTTCTCTAAGGTTGAGCTGCTTTCTGAAGCGTCGCCGCCGGATATTTCGGCGGTTTACGGGATTGGGGAGGAGATTGCCCTGTCTGTTTGGCAGTGGTTCCGGGTGCCGGCGAATCAAACGCTGATTGAGCGATTGCGGGCTGCCGGTTTGCAGTTAGCAGCTGAAGCGGGTGCTGTGCGGGGGAAAGAGAAGAAGTTGTTGTTAGCCGGCAAGACTTTTGTGATTACCGGCACGCTCCCCACGATGAAGCGGGATGAAGCGAAGGCGCTGATTGAGGGTGCTGGGGGTAAGGTGACAAGTTCGGTTAGTTCTAAGACGGATTATTTGCTTGTTGGGGAGGATGCCGGTTCTAAGTTGAAAAAGGCTGAGGAGTTGGGAATCACCCTTTTGGGGGAAGCGGATTTGTTGAAGATGTTGGAGGGTTAAGATATTTAAACCGCCAAGACGCCAAGTACGCCAAGTTAGTAG
>CAZJNL010001373.1:0-1776 GCA_964546515.1 uncultured Oscillatoria sp. | reverse complement strand
ATCATGTCCGCTAGCATGGGTTGTGTATACATATCCTTGTAGGGGCGGGTTCAGCCAAGATATTTCTGGCGAGCGAGCCGAATATAAATAAACCGCCGCGCCCAACAACAACGGTGCTGCCGGACATGATATTAGACCGGCAGCTGATGAGTGGGGTGAAAAAATAGCAGGGAGAGCTTTTCTGTTTAATTATTGTATGAAATGCTTGTGCGCCGGCTCTCTTTTGGGCTAAAGCCCAACTACAAACCGTAACAAAAACGCTAGTAAATGTCCGATTTAATCCTATTCTGGCACCGGCGCGATTTGCGCCTTTCTGACAATGTGGGGCTCGCCGCAGCGCGACAGCAAACCCCGAAAGTGGCGGGCGTCTTCTGCCTCGATCCCAATATCCTCAACCGCGACGACGTGGCACCGGCACGAGTCAAATACATGGCAGGCTGCTTGCAGGAATTGCAGCAGCGCTATGCCGAAGTTGGGGCGAGGCTGTTAATATTGCAAGGCGATCCCCGCCAAGCCATTCCCGCACTGGCAGCCGCCCTCAGCGCCAAAGCGGTATACTGGAATTTAGACATCGAACCTTATTCGCGAGAGCGCGACAAAGCAGTCAGCGAAGCGCTGCGAGCCAAAGGGATCGCAGTGGAAAATTTCTGGGATCAGCTGCTGCACGCACCGGCAGAAATTCGCACGGGTTCCGGTTTTCCCTACACCGTCTACACTCCCTTCTGGAAAAACTGGATCGCCAAACCCAAGGCGCAACCCGCTGCCGATCTGCAAAATGCTGAACCGCTGACAGAAAAAGAACTGCAAGCGGCGCTCAATGCCGGTGCCGGTGAGCTTCCCTGGAAGGATTTAGGAAAAATATGGGAAAACCCGCTGCTGCTGGAACCAGGAGAAAGCGCGGCGCAAGAAAAGCTGGAAGAATTCTGCTACCGCGCCATTTTTGACTACCAAGAACAGCGCAATTTTCCTGCATCTCCCGGCACTTCTATGCTGAGCGCCGCTCTCAAATTTGGGGCGATTGGCATACGCACGGTTTGGGAGGCTGCTTTGGGCGCTTTAGAGCAGTGCCGCAGCGATGAAGCGTTCGCCAACGTTCAAACTTGGCAGCAGGAATTGGCGTGGCGGGAGTTCTACCAGCACGCCATGTATCACTTCCCTGAATTAGCCTCAGGCTCCTATCGCGAGCCTTTCAAAAACTTCCCTTGGCAGAATAAAGAAGAACACTTCCAAGCGTGGTGTGAGGGCAAGACCGGCTACCCGATGGTTGACGCTGCTATGCGCCAGCTCAACGAAACCGGCTGGATGCACAACCGCTGCCGGATGATTGTCGCCAGTTTCCTCACCAAAGACCTAATTATTAACTGGCAGTGGGGAGAAAAATACTTCATGCAAAAGCTAGTTGACGGCGATCTCGCTGCGAACAATGGCGGCTGGCAGTGGAGCGCTTCCAGCGGCATGGACCCAAAACCGCTGCGGATTTTCAACCCCTCCACTCAAGCTCAGAAATTCGACCCAGAGGGGGAATATATGCGGCAGTGGCTGCCAGAACTCAGCAGTTTGGATGCGGAAGCTTTGGTGACTGGCAAAATTTCCGCTGGCGAGCGGGATGCTTGCGGCTATCCAGCACCGATTGTGGATCACAACCAGCAGCAGCGCCGGTTTAAGGCGCTGTACCAGCAGCAGAAAGGCGGCAGTATTTAGCTGTTTGCTTGGGCATCATCGCATTGGGCATCATCGCATTGGGCATCATCGCATTGGGCATTACAGTTGGGTATT
>CAZJNL010001372.1:0-1777 GCA_964546515.1 uncultured Oscillatoria sp. | reverse complement strand
TTCGCCCTGGGGAGACGGCTCCTTCCAGTCCACAGGCGTCTATTCAGGCCGAGCTAGCCTTATTTGTTTTTCTGGGACTTGGGCCAGATTAATCCAAGGCTTCCCACAAACCTCATCAAAACTGATTTGGCTTGATGCTTTGCTAGGGTCTTGCTCCCTTGCCGGTTTACGGATCGCCCTTTCCCCTCTCCGCTTTTGACTGCCTTGAGGGTAACATTGCGTCGAAGTGCTCACTCCAGCAATTCTAATAGAGCCCTTCTGCCAACATCCTGCTGTCGCACGCAGTTTTGACAGGGAAAGCCCCTCCCTTCCCATCCAGATTTGGACAGCTTTGATAGGATTTCAGCCGGTTTGCAAACATCCTGCCTCAACCCTTCCAATTCTTTTTATACAACGCGGTTGCGCTCCTTTTTATTACGATTTGTAACAATTGCTCAGTTTTTAGAATTTTTTAATATTTGCGGCAGTACCGGTGAGTAATTGTACCGTCTGGCAGAAGCTAAGGCCGCTCCGCTGAGCCGGCAACAGCCAGTTTTCGCTCCAAGTCGAACAGGAAGCCGTGGATGTACTCTTCAGTCCACTCCTCCCCGTAGAAGCGCCTAAACATCCCCCGGGCGGGATCTTTCTCGGCGCGGTAGCGCAGGTAGCGCAGCTGGGCCTGCTCGATGTCCTTCAGCCGCTGGCTGTCCGCAACCGGCGACGCTTGCCCCACAAAATCCAAGTAAGCGTGCAGGTAGTCCTTGAACGCCTCAAAGACTCGCGTCTGGACAACTTCCGTTTCCGCCGGGCGCGTCCACAGAAACGCCGGCGAGAAAAACGGCTTCGCTTCGTCTGGGAAGTCGCCTCCCCAGGTGAGGTGCTGCCGGTGCGCCTCAAAAATTGGCCAGATTGGCTGGGTGTACTTCGCCTGGTAAGCGGGATCGTCCCGGAAAAGCGGCTGCATGTCCAAGGCAATCAGGTGCCCCCCCGGCAGCGTCACCAAGTCGGCACCGAAAAAAGGCAAGTCATAATTAAGGTGCGGGAAAATAACGAAGTTGAGCACCTGTAAGGACTGGCCACCTTGGACGTGAGCGGCCCGTATTTGCCGCAGCTGCAAGGATTGAAAAGCGTAACTGGTGGTTACGACCTCCTCCTGGTTCTTCCCCTTGCCCACTGTGGCTGCTTTGCGCTCAAACCCAGCTGGGATCGGGTAAGGCTGCAAGTCCAGGCGCTGGCCCAACTGCGCGATGGCGTAATCTAAGAAAGGTTGATAGAGGGTCATCGTCTGCCGGTGCTAACAGCTAAAGGCACTGCATCTTCAAACAGAAACTCGTACAGGAATTTCTCCGCCCACTCGTGACCGAAATAACTGCTGAAAAGTCCCGATGCCGGATCTCTGTCCGCACTGTACTGGTCGTAGTCTTTCTGAGCCTTCACGATGCGCTGGATGTCTTCCGGGTCTTTCAGCGGCTGGGCTTGCGACAGCATTTCCCAGTACAAATTTAAATAGTCTTTGTAAGCTGAGAATACCCGCGTCGCCACTGTCTCCGCATCGGTTTTTGCAAACAGCAAGTATTTGGAAAAATAGAGATTGGCATCATAAAATTTCATTTCTAAATTTTGAGCCAAATCGCTATACTTATCGTGAAGCTGCCGCAGCGGATCTATATACTTGGCTTGATAAGCTTCGTCGCGGAATAGCGGCTGAAAGTCCAGGACTATTAATATTTTCTTTGGCCCGAAAGACAGCAAATCAATGCCTAGCAAGGGCAAGTCGTAATGGTGACTGGGGTAAATA
>CAZJNL010001371.1:0-1786 GCA_964546515.1 uncultured Oscillatoria sp. | reverse complement strand
GCGAAAGGACAATCTGGCGGATGCGGTCAGCCCCCAACTCCATAGAAGCCAGCAGTTTCGGCAAGTCTTCCATCAGAAAATCCAGGTCAATCTCCTCTCTTTTTTCTTGAATTTCCACCACGGGATTGGGGTAGTGCCGCTCGTAGAGCTGCACGAGATCCAGCAAGTCTTTTGTATATTGAGTGGCGTGGGAGAGATTGCCGTAGATAAAGTTAATGGGGTTGTTAATTTCGTGGGCCACACCGGCAACCATCTGCCCCAAACTGGACATTTTTTCTGTCTGAACCACAAGGCTCTGGGTGCGCTGCAACTCGCGCAAAGTTTTTTCCAGCTGCTGCGCTTGCTCCCGAAATCGAGCTTCCGATTTCCGCAGCGCCGACTCAGCAGCTTTGCGCTCAGTAATGTCCAGCCCCACCGAAAAAATGAAATCTAATTCACCGCAAGTCTTGAACACCGGCCTAGTGTGCCACTCTACCAGCAATTCTCGGCCATCCTCAGTCAAGATGCGGCTCTCGCCCGAAGCGCTTTGTTTCCGCTGCACCTGACTTTTAAAGTCCTCAAAAACCCTCTCCCGATCCTCCTCCGGCACAAATCTCGACAGATAGTCCGTGTCTACCACTTCATCCAAAGTGTAGCCCAGAGCGCCCAGCATCGCTTCATTCATCATCAGGGTTTTCCCTTCAGCGCTGAGGGCGACAAAAAAAGCGGGAGAAGTTTCTACCAGAGTTTTGCTGAAGTCCCTTTCTTTCCTCAGAGCCTCCTCCGCCCGCAGCCGGTCCGTCACGTCGCGCAGTAAAATCAGAAAAGCAATTTTCCTCTCCCATTCTGTTTCCACCACCCGCATGTCCGCAACGGCTTTTTCGCCCCTCACCCGCATAACGTCAACCAGGGTTTGCACCACCCGCATGTCTCCAGCGCCGGTTGTCCCACCCACTGACATAATCGCCGTGTCAATCTCGCAAGCTTGCCTCTCCAGGACAAAGGTGCCGAACAGCTGTTTGCCTAACAGTTCCTCAACCTTGCAGTTTAAAAGAGATTCCGTCGCTGGGTTAGCAAAACGGACAATCCCCTGACAGTCAACAATAATGATGCTGTCAGCATTCTTGTCGATAACGCTGCTGAAACGAGCCTCGACCGCTTGCAACTCTCGCTGTTGCCGTTGCAGCTGCAGCTGCATCTGGTGCCAGTCAAGCGCTTGACGAATTGAGTTTATCAACCCGTTAGAAGATTTCAAAGTGTGACTGTCTGTCAATTCCCTATTCCGGGAAAACTGTCTCTCTATCCCCAGCTTGCCTCTCCCAATACTCACAACCCTATCCCTGCCGGCAATAAACATATTTTTTCTCCCCCTGCGAGTTTTTACGATCTGTCTTTTTCCCTGAAACTTCCTCGTCCTGAACCCCCAAAACCTCCCCCTAGGATAGCCAGACTTCTAACCATTAACTTTTACAGCCAAACTTCCCCGCTTCTAGCTTTCCTTTTGAATCTGACCTCTTCTAGCTCGGTCACGCACGCTGTTTTTAAGCGGCGCTCAAAAATTAGCGCTCTGTATTAATACATCTAGCTTACTCTTTTTTTCAGCCTTTCCTGGGGGTTCTACATGCTGTCTTTATATTCTTGACAATTTCACAAAGTCTGTAGCGCAGAATACAATGTTACAAATTTTAATGTTTGACAGGGAACGGGTTGCAGTCCCGATGCGAGCAACTGACCGAGCCAGCGGTCTTTTCTGAGTCCAGAGGCTACAAGTCCCGTGCCTTCGTTCGTTAATGACTCCCCAAAACAA
>CAZJNL010001370.1:0-1786 GCA_964546515.1 uncultured Oscillatoria sp. | reverse complement strand
TTTAACTAAAGTACCTGTTGTTACAGTACCTGCAATTAATTGACCCATTGCTCCTCCACTTAAACCTTGATATGATCCAAATACTGAGTTTCCTAACTCTCCTAAAGGTTTTAATATATCGGGCTTCATGGTGGAGATGACGCTCACCGCGCGTGACGCAGCGGGCAAGCCAACTCAGTCTCTTGCAGTGACAGAGTTAAATCGAAAGTCGCACCGGCAGTCGGGCGGTCTAATTCCACCGGCAGAGCTTTCACCCCCGGCAGTTTCAGCTGTTCCACGGGAGAGTTCTGCAAAACGAACATCACCGAAAACAGGGGGCTCTGATTCGAGTGCCGCGCCGGCTGGAGAGTTTCTACCAGTAAATCAAACGGCACGTCCTGATGAGCGTAACCGTCAAGCGCTATCTGCCGCACCCGCCCTAAGACTTCCAAGAAAGTCGGATTTCCCTGAAGTTGGGTGCGCAATACCAGGGTATTGACAAAAAACCCAATTAGTGATTCTAAAGCTCTGCGGTTGCGGTTCGTTATCGGACTGCCGACAACAATATCCTCCTGACCGCTGTAACGGGACAGTAAAATTACAAAAGCCGCCAGCAGAGTCATATACAGCGTAGCGCCCGATTTCTGACTCAGCGCCTTCAGCTGTTGAGTTAACTCAGAACTCAACTCAAAGCGGTGGATACTGCCTTGAAAGCTCTGCGTGGAAGAGCGAGGTCTGTCCACCGGCAGTTCTGTGACGGGCGGTGCCCCAGCTAACTGTTCTTTCCAGTAATTCAGCTGAGTTTCTACTGCCTCTTTGCTGATATACTGGCGCTGCCAGTAGGCAAAATCTGCATACTGGACAGGCAGTTCTGCTAACTGAGGGGCTGTTTCTCCTGAGAGAGCCGCATAGAACGCCGATAAATCTTTGAAGAATATCCCCACTGACCAAGCATCGGAGATAATGTGGTGCTTGGTGACGGTCAGGACATGAGACTCTGACTCTAAACGAATCAGAGTTACTCTCAGTAAAGGCCCTGCCGCTAAGTCAAAGGGCCGGCTGTATTCTTCTTTAATTAATCGCAGCGTTTCTGCGGAACGCTCTACTTCTGGCCATCCCTGTAAGTCCACTACAGGTAATGTAAATGGCTGCGGAGAAGCGATAACCTGCACCGGCTCCCCACGCACTGTCGTAAACGAGGTGCGCAGTGTTTCGTGGCGCTCAATAATTGCCCCGATCGCTTGTTCCAGAACACCCACTTTGAGCTGGCCAACCAGACGCACCGCCCGGGTAATATTAAAAGCCGCATTTGCGCCTTCGAGTTGATCCACAAACCAAAGACGCTGCTGGGTCAAAGATAGGGGCAGTTTGCCGGAACGCTCCACCGGTTGCAAAGCGGGTATTTGCTGGCTCGGATTCTGGCGGACAGCCGTTTCCAGCCGGTCGCTCAAACCGGCTACTGTGGGTGACTCAAATAAAGCCGTGACGGGGAGCTGGACACTGAACGCTTCATTCAGCCGAGAAATTACTAAGCTTCCCAGCAGGGAGTGTCCGCCCAATTCCAAAAAGTTGTCATAAATGCCGACTTTTTCCAGCCCTAAGACTTCCGCCCAGATGGCAGCTATCTCTTTTTCTGTTTGGCTGCGCGGCGCTACAAAGTGGCGCTGATAAGAAGATAGATCGGGTGCCGGTAAGGCGTTCCGGTTTAACTTCCCATTGGGCAGCAAGGGGAGCGCTTCCATCAGCACAAAGGCGCTTGGCACCATGTAATCGGGCAGCTGCTGATTCAGAAAGCTGCGCAATTCCG
>CAZJNL010001369.1:0-1786 GCA_964546515.1 uncultured Oscillatoria sp. | reverse complement strand
AAGGGAAACACGAAGGGAGCTGCGGCTTGGGTTGGCCAGTTTGCGCCGGCTGAAGAAAAGAAGGTGCAAGTGGGTGTAAAGGTGCCTGTATCGATGGCTGAGTTGTTAGACGCTTCCCTTGCTCCAGGGGAAACTCGCGGGGAATTTCTTCGGAGGGCAATTGCAACTGAGTTGGAAAGAAGGAAAAAAAGTAAAGTTGGTCAAGCGCCGGAAACGAGCTGAGCGAGTGTTCTTTTCCAGGCGGACGGCAACGACTTTTGGCCTGACTTATACCGTTAGCTGCTGCCGGCACGGAGCGAGCGGGCCTGCAACCTGGCCTTTGGCCGTCAGGAGTGTCGGGGGGACAGATTGCCAGAAGAGTTGAGTTAGAAGGCAGGAGCTGATTTGGAAGGTAGACATGATAAGATATCCTCTGATTGTGTATTTTTGTTTTCCCCTCACCGGCTACTCTAGCCGCGAGGGGGTTTTGTTCTTTAACTGTACGGGGGCGGTCTGCCTGGGCCTCGTATTGGCCGGTACTTCCCCGCCTGGGCTTAAGCGCTTTTAAAATCGAAACAGTTCTGCCCCAAGCCAAAGGGGAGACGGATCGCCGGCAGCGCTGACGCTCACCCGACAAAAGTTTAACTTGGTTTTCACTATATCCAAGGCTTGCAATGGCTGGCAACAGGCGGGCAAAAATCTTTACTTTGCTTCATATTTGACGTTAAAGCTAGCAACGGCTGACAATAGATAGCAGAAGGAGGATCCATTATGCCAAGACCTGAATTGCGAAATGCTGAGGGGCGTTTTGTGGAATCGCCTGATACCTTGCACCGTAAAACTATTGGGCAACGATCCCTAAAGCTGACTATCCAGGTTTCTGAGCGCTTTGCGCCAAAATGGAATTAACGCCTACTGAGCAGGCTCGTAAAGCGGTTATTGACTATATCAATCGGATGGAGTCTGTAGATGCTGTTGCCATGAAAGCAGTTGATTTTCAGGTTGGTAATCCTGGTTTATAGGTTCAATACTAGAAAACCTCAGGTGAATTATGGCCCGAGGAAACCCCAATCCAAAGACTGAGCAAATATTGGCCTATCGATTTCCTCAAGGCGGGGAAGATCCCCTGTGGAAGAAGCCTTTTCAAATCCGTCTCCCCAGTCGGACTGTGAGAAGTTGATCGCCGAGCCCTCGCGAACGCTGCGGAATTGGTGCTAGGAGTGGATTTCTGAGGGATTGGCAAAACATGAACAAATATGGAAAACTGAACACTGAAGGCCAAAAAATCCCCTATAAGGGCAGGGTCACAACCACTGGTAAACCCGGGGGCGTGCCGGTGCCCTATTTCGGGCTGCCGCCTTCCTGGCCAATTTAAGGTGTCGGTTCCTTTCCGTCTTGCGGCTTTCTTGACCTGCAGCCCACCCTGTTTACATGACGGATGCCGGTCTGTCAACCGTTTCGCCAGTTTCTTAACATATCTTTACGTCCGGCTCACTTAATAACATCAGCCACGGATGAATGCAAACACATGGGGGGATTAAAATGTCCACTCTTAAGGGCCGTGTTAGAGACCAGGAGACAGGCAAACTTAAATCGGCTGACTAGGAACCGCGAGGTAATGCGATCGCTCTGCGCTTGTCCTTGAGCCTGGACGAACAGGTGCGCCGGCTGGCAGCGGAGCAAGGCGTCAGCGCAGGCGAGTGGATTAGAGCCGCGATCGCCGCCCACTTGAAAGAAATAGGCGAAAAACCCAACCCGCCAAAAAATGCAGACCTTGACAAAGGACGACTAGCCGACCTCTTATATC
>CAZJNL010001368.1:0-1787 GCA_964546515.1 uncultured Oscillatoria sp. | reverse complement strand
ACTGTAAACGCCGCCCAATAATAAGGAGACTTCCACTGTCCGGAATGGAACATCTCTAACTGCGCCTCCCTCAAAGCTTGAATCGGATTTTTCCCCTGACTGAGCATCTTCTGGTAAAATTTAGCCATGACTTCCGAAGTCGCCACATCATTCACACTCCATAGAGATACCACAACCCGCCGCGCCCCCGCATACATAAACCCCCTTGTCAAGCCCACTAACCCCTCTCCTCTCACCTGTTTGCCCAAGCCTGTTTTACAGGCGCTCAAAACTACCAGTTCCGCCGGTAAATTCAAGTTGAAAATATCGTGGAGACGCAAAAACCCATCTTGGGATTTTCCTTGTTCATTCAACAGGGATAGCACCACTCCCGACAGTTCGGGATTGACAGGATCGAGTACCCCGTGCGTGGCCAAATGGACAATCTGATATTGCGATAAATTTGGGTCAGTCGCTTGCCGCAAAGACGCATTAAAGTCCAAAGCTTGTAACCGCTGAGATTCCGGAACTAAAGCCAGAATTTTCTGGGCTTCGGTGCGGGTATATTCCAGACGAGAAAATTCCGGGCCACTTTGCCCCAAGCCTAAATTTCGGGTCGCCCGCGTTAGGGCTGAATTGTTGAGGGTTTCACGACTTTGTTGGGGTGGGGTTTTAGTCAGGCGAGGGTCATCTTTATCGAAAACCGGGTCAGCCAGCACCGCCACGGTTTTAGGCACAGGCGAGCGATTTTGCAGCTGCTGGCGCTGAATGGCAATTGTTGAAGCAGAAGGCAGGGTGACAATTTCATTCTGCACTAAAAGCGGCGCAGTCGGAGAAGAGGGAATCGGTAAGGCGGCAAAGGGAACATATTGCAAGACCCCATCCCCAACAATTAATAAGCGTTTCTTCCCCAGTTGAGACGCCACAGGCGTCAGCAACATCTGGCTGAGGGCAAGTCCGATCTCAACAGATGGAGTGGCCTTCTTATCACTAACAGCTTCTCGGAAAGCTTCGGCGGCAGCTTCTATTTCACTTTGTTTGGGCAGGACATAGCTGGCGATACTGTTTTTAGTCACAGCCCAGAGATAACTGCGGTCTTCTCCCAGGGAATATTCTAACAGGAGGGTATCGTCATCCAGGACTTGCTGTTGGATTTGTTCTAAATTCAGCGGGTTGGGATATTTCAGGCTAGCGTAGCGGGGACTGGTGACGCGAATTTTGGCTTGCAGTTCCTTAAATTGATTGTGTAAGGAGTCAGATTGGGCCTTGAGTTCATCGACCTGTTCTTGGGTGTATTGACCCTTGGTGAGTTGATATCGTTGATATTCTACGGCGTCGAGTCGCTGCTGTAAATTCTGTTCCTGCTGTAAGAGTTGTGGGTCAACCCCTTGACGGATATTCGCACCGGCTTCCGTGAGGAGTTCCAGGAGACTTCGGGCGCGACTGCGTTCGCTGGCGTGGAGGGCTTTGGCATCGTAGCCTTGGGAGGGGTTTTGTTGATGCAGTTGCATTAACAGGTCAATGTAGAACTGGTAATAACCTTGGACAGTGGCAAAGTAGGATTGACGGAGTTCTTGAGCACCGATTTTGGTGCGGAGGTCTTCGATAATGGGAATGGCAGCTTCTATGTCAGTCAGGGCTTCGGTGAGGTTGCCTTGGCTGCGCCGGAGGTAGGCGAAATTATAGAGAGTTGTGGCTTCCCCCCCTCTATCCCCCACAGCCCGATATAGGGGCAAAGCTTGGTTTAAGAAAGCCAATGGCTTCTGCTTTTCTCCCAGGGCGACTTGCTCACGGCCAATATTGTTGGG
>CAZJNL010001367.1:0-1787 GCA_964546515.1 uncultured Oscillatoria sp. | reverse complement strand
CGGATTGAGGTGATCCCCAATGGCGTGGATTTGCAGCTGTTTCCGGCTCGCCGTCAAGATCCGGGGGGTCGCCAGTTAATCTTTGTAGGGGCGATGGACGCCTCCCACAACATTGACGCTGCCCGCTTCTTTGCGCTAGAAGTGCTGCCAGAGCTGCAACAGCGCTATCCCGACGCCACCTTCACGATTGCCGGCGCTCGACCGGCACCAGAGGTGCTGGCGCTTGCAGGCCGCCGGGGCGTCACCGTCACCGGCGCAGTTCCCTCAATGGTAGAATACCTCCATCAAGCCACCGTTTGCGCAGTTCCCCTGCGCACCGGCTACGGGATAAAAAACAAAACCCTAGAGGCGATGGCAGCTGGGGTGCCGGTGGTGGCGAGCGATCGCGGTTTGGAAGGATTAGCCGTGGACGGTGCCGGCGTGCCGGTGCGAGCTTTGCGGGCGAACCGGGTTCAGGAGTATATTGAAGCGATCGGCCAGCTGTTTGAAAACCCGCAGCTGCGCCAGCAACTGTCTGGCAATGGGCGAGCGCTGATTGAAACCGAATATACTTGGGAGCGAGCCGGTCAGCGCTATGAAAAATTGTTAATTGCTGGTTAAAACTGAAAAAATGGCCTTTTGCCAGCCCGTAAGCCATTGACCGCTAGCCCCTACTAACTCCAGAGCGCGGATGAACAATAACCTGATCAATAGCGGTGCTAACCCCGATCCGATATCAAAATCCCGGAAACACAGCCTGACAGCTATGAAGGCAAAACAGCGCCCCATTTTGGCTAAGGCCAACCTGCCAGTCCGCACCGGCCTGCAAACCCAAGCGCCCAGGATGCGCAGGAGTGGGCCTTCCGGGTTGGTGGCGCTGGCGGCGTTTGGCACCGGCACCGGTTTGCTGGTAGCCGGTGCCTGGCTGAGCGTGCAGTTGATAACCAGCCCCGCACCGACAAGCTGGGTGAATCAGTTACCAGGCAAAAGTGAAGTGCCGGTAAACGATGATATCCAGCCGACTGTGAGTCTAACGGAAATCCGGGCTGAGCTGCGGAAGTCGAAACTGGTGCCGGCGAAGCTGGTGCAGCTGGACACCAAGATACACCAGTTGATGCCCAGCGCACTCGGGCCGGAACAGCTGATGCAGGTGCTGGTCGCTTCGCCGCCAAAGTCTCTCAAGTGCCAGTCTCCCTGCCAGCCAATTCAGGAACTGAGAATCTACCAGCCTTCGCCACCACCCCACGACGGTTCAGAAACAGAGCAATATCTTCGCCTGGTGACTCAGGTGCCGGTGTTAGGACCGGCAGAATCTTTTGTGCTCACCCCCGTGATCAAATCCTCATACGACGAGCAAGGCTCCTCTCGCCCCCTACCCCTGACAGCGCTCGAACCAATCAGGGGTGAAGCGCCCAAGACCGGCGTTTGGCTGAATTTCACCGGCTACCGGTCTTACGGAAAGACTAAAATCGCTTACGGACAACTCTATCGCTACAACCCGGAGCACGCTCACCTGGGCCTGATGGTGGAGTGGACTTCTCCCGCCGGCACTGTTCCTATTTGGCAGGAAGTCACGGGCGGCGGGGAGCCGGAATTGGTTGTCAACCAGACGCAGGGTAAGGATCTGCAGTTCGAGGTTTACCAACTGCGACGCCGAAATTTTGTGCCCAACCCGATTGAGCTGGAGCCCATTTCCCTGAAGGAACCGGCTTTGCCTGACGAGTCTTACTGGGAAGCGCTCCAGTTGGCCAAAAACGGCTTGTGGTCGGACGCTTGGAAGCAGATGCAATCGCTGAAAGCTGAGCGCG
>CAZJNL010001366.1:0-1788 GCA_964546515.1 uncultured Oscillatoria sp. | reverse complement strand
ATAATACTGGGTATTGAACTCCGCAATCGGGTCCCGTCGCTCAACTTTACCAAACTGACTGAAGTGCTGGTACGCCGTCGTCAGGTCTTGGTTGGCAGCATTTTCCACGTCGGGGTAATATGCCAGATAAAATTTCGTATCAAACAGGGCGTTGGGGTCACGCCCCTCGAATTGACCGAAATTGACAAAGTGCTGGTACGCCGTAAAATTTCTGCTGACGGCATTTTTCACATCTGGATTGTCTGCCAGATAAAAACTCGTATCAAACAGACCCGTGGGGTTGCGCCCCTCGAATTGACCGAAATTGATGAAGTGCTGAACAGCCGAGATCCCGCCTTGCGTGACGGCATTTGCCACGTCTTGGTTAAACCTCAGATAGAAAGTCGTATCAAACAGAGCGCTGGGGTTGCGGCGCTCATATTGACCGAACTGCGTGAAGTGGTTCAGCGCCGTGGTTGCGCCGGCAGCCACAGCCTGTGCCACATCCGGGTTTTGGGCGAGATAATAGTCGTTGTTGAACAGCTCACTGATATCTAGCATGGCCGTGCAAATTTTTATTCACATCTAATTTTATTAGATCGAGGCGATGATAAAAAACCAAATTTTTGTCCTGTTAGCGAACAAGTCCCACACTTGACCCTGCCCCTAACCCTCCTTAAAAGGGTGTTAATGATTTCCCCCCACTTTTTAAGGGGGGGTAGGGGGGCTCTTCAAAGTGCGAGGTGCCAGCAAACAGCACAAAAACTGAATTCTATCAGAGCCGCCGTCATCCAGATTGCCAATCTCTTGTAGAGACGCGATTTATCGCGTCTCTACAATTCCGTCGCTACCAGACATGATATTCCCCAACTGTACCTTACTGCAAGCATGCCGGTCAAGAAACCCAGTTTCTACCCCCTCCCACTACAAACCCAGCCATTGCTCAGCCATTTCCTGAAAGGTGGCAATCGGGACAGCCCAACTCAAGGCTTCCATTTGCTGGAATTGCGCCTGAGATGGCACAGAGCCATCCACAAAGGTATATGCGTCAATACCGGCGAGGGAATATTTCTGCCGCCCATTAATTCCAATCAATCGACCCCTGCTATCCAGTACCGGCCCGCCACTCATGCCTTCTTCTATTTCATTAGTGTAACCCAGCTGATAGCCGCGATCCAGAGAGCGCTGCAGCACCATTCCCACTCGGCCATTTGTCAAGCGATAAGTTCGCAGCCCCCAGTCGCCGATATCCCCATCCAAGTTGACAGATTCGCTGTTGGGGAATCCCGCCGCATAAACCGGCTCGCCAACCGATAAGGAATTCGAGTTGCCCAGCGCAGCGACTTGATAAGACCTGTTGCTGGTAAACTCCAGCAGGGCTAAATCCGCATCCCCGAACTGAATAGATTTCAGCCTAGTGGCGGTGTGACTGCTGCCATCTGCTGTCAGAACAGTATAGCTACTTTTGTGGCTGTACGCCAGCACATGAGCGCAAGTCAGCACTGTATAAGTCTGGCCTCGACGCTGAACAATCGCCCCTGACCCAGCATCTTTCTCACTTAAAATCCGCACACTAACTTGCCTAGCAATCTCTGGCACCGGCACGTCGGCTAAAAGGCGACCTGGCGCATATTGCGCTGGAAAAATCGCAGGCGGGCTAAATTCCGACCGAGCGTTAGATATAAGCTGAGTTGCCGGAAACTGCGACAAGTCACTCACAGCGGACGCCAAGACGAAGACTTGCCAGAAACCAAAAGCGCTTGACAGTAAACTCACAAGTACCTCAAAGATGCTACAGCGTTCACAAAA
>CAZJNL010001365.1:0-1789 GCA_964546515.1 uncultured Oscillatoria sp. | reverse complement strand
GCAGCGACAGTCATCCGCCAAACTGTACCACGCCCCACCCCGCACCACATGCTTCGTCGGGTGCCCATCCTCCCTCCAAGCACTCCCATCCCCCGGTGCGCCACTGTAACTTTGATGCCAGCTATCCTCACACCACTCCCAGACTAGCCCGTGCGTATCCTGCAACCCCCAGGCATTCGCCTTTTTTTGCCCTACCGGCTGAGTTTGGTGCCGCGAATTCCAAGTGTACCACGCACTCTCTCGCAGCAGATGTTTCGTATCAGCAAAACTGTACAGCGTTTGCGTGCCGGCACGACAAGCATACTCCCACTCCGCCTCCGAAGGCAAACGATAAGACTTGCCGGTAACTTGCGAAAGTCGCTCGCAAAACTCAACCGCCTCCCACCAACACACACTTTCCACCGGCCTCTTCGCACCGCTAAAATGAGAAGGATTACTCCCCATCACAGCCTGCCATTGCTCCTGAGTAACCGGCGTCTTACTCATACAAAACCCCCGCAAACTAACCCGATGCTGCGGCATTTACCGGCGCAACCAAGTTTCCACATCCCAGCGCTTAAACCAAGCTTCCAGCCGCAAAACCCGCTCGATATCTTCTGTCGAACTTCCCATGTAAAAACCGCCCGCAGGAATCCCAATCATATCCAGCACCGCCCCACCGACAAGCCGTTCCTGGTAATTAGCTCGCCGCACCGGCAGCACACCCCCATTAATCTTCCCTCCCCCCTGAGATCGATCACCGGCACCCTCCCCATCCTTTCCAGTATAAAACCCCTCCGGCACAATTTTCACACCGGCAGTCGGAATAGAAATATATCCCCCCTCTCCCGCCCCAGGAGGGACAACCTTGCGAAAGCTCGGCGAAACAGGCAAAAGCACCGTTACCCGCCCCAAATCCGTCCTCGGATCGAGAGCCGCCAGAACCCGATCAGCAGTCCAGCGCTGCTTGTAATTCTTCACCAAACATCCCCCCACAATCGAAGTAAAAGGAGCCGGCAGATCGCACGGAATATTTGGCGCTTCACAAGTCACCCGCTGCATCATTTCTGCCATAGTGCTGCCCGCAAAAGGATGTTTCCCCGCCAGCATTTCCGCGATCGCCACCCCCAGCGACCACAAATCCCACGCCCGCGAAATCTTACCCACATAAGATTCCGGAGGTGCGTAAGCAATCGTCCCCACCTGATTGCTAGGCGAAGTATCGCTGCCGGTGCGATTCTCCAGCAGCCTGGATATCCCAAAATCCGTCAGCTTCCACTGGTTACCCACCAGCATAATATTAGCAGGTTTCACGTCGCGGTGAACAATGCCCCGCTCGTGCAAATAGTGCAGATCACCCGCCAAATTCTTCACCATCGCTTTCACTTCCGGTAGCGGCAACCCCCCCCGCTGCAACCGCTTTACTAGGGAATCTCCCGCCAGTTCCATCACCAAACCCAGACACTCAACCCCTTTCAGCCAGCCCTGTTCCGGACTGAAACCCGACCGCATCCCCGGATGTTTCAGAGAGATAGCCGTTTGCAACTCCGCAATTTGACGATCTTGCTTGCCGCTCTCATTAGAAAAAATCTTGATAGCAACTTCCCGCATCACCCGATCTGCCACCACCTCATCCGCTAGGAACACAGCACCAAACGACCCCGCACCCAACAGCTTTTTTAGGCGATACTTGGGGGTAAACCACTCATCTTCAAACATTCGTCAGAACTGATTCTGGTTCATTGATTTGGTTTTTTTTATAAACCGCCAAGACGCCATAGACGCGCCAGCGGATCGCCCGCAGGGTAGA
>CAZJNL010001364.1:0-1789 GCA_964546515.1 uncultured Oscillatoria sp. | reverse complement strand
GCTGGCTGACAATATCATCCAGAGCTTGTTGAGTGTTGCGCTTGCGACGCCCGCGAGCCATCACCTGAGTCGCCTTAGTATCCGCCAGAACCCCCGCCAAACTCCCCATCCCCAGAGAAGCAGGCAGACTCAAATACCCCAAGCGAGACGTGAGGATTTGCGCCCCCGCACTGAACGCCAGAGCACTCATCGCCGCCACCACAATTTTAAAAGCCTTTTTCATTTCCGGAGAAGGCTGCCGGTGAGCCGAAGGAGCCAAATCCTGAATGCGGACATTAGCCTCCTCCGATTCCGCATATTTCTTCTCCCACTCGCTCATCTGAGCGCGAACTTGTTGAGGCAGGCGCTCAATCAGTTCTCGGTGCAGGAACAACCAGCTAATCACATATGCCCAACCCGGGTTGCGGCTGCCGGTGGTAGAATGGATAGATGCAGTCATTGTCTTTACCTTCCCATAATATCGTGAACCGGTATCAAATCGACGCACCCGTATAAAATCGAGGCAGAGCCTCCCTGTTCTCGTTCCCAGCCAGAGCCTGGGAACGAGGAATATCGCTTGTGAAATTTAATCGGTAAGGGGAAGAAAATTATGCAGCCTTCCCCAAAAAAATCTCTCTCTTCTCCCAAGGGCGGGGTTCCCCGCACCCAATCGAACGCCCCTACATTGGAGCTGTAGGGGCGAAGCATGAGCGCGAGAATCTTTGCAATCAATGAAAGGATAAAATTCGCTCATGCTTCGCCCTTCCCCTAACCCTACCCACAGTAGTAGGCTGGGGTTAAATCGAGGCAGAGCCTCGTTGTTATCGTTCCCAGCCTGAGGCTGGGAACGAGGGAAGGGGTAGGGTGCGTTCCTACTAGCTTGGCGGTTCATTCTTCCCCACCGCCTTCCCCCAAAATTATTCCTTCCCCCGCAACCGGCGAGCCCTCTCAAAAGCCGAATCAACACAAGGCACAACAGATTGCCGAACCTCGCTCTCATCCTGCCCCGGATTCAGCAGACAAACGCTCGCCCTTCCCTGCAAATGACTTTCCAACGCCTCTTGCAACTTCCCAGAAGGAACCATCAGCGCCACAACCCCCCGCTTTTCCCCAATCTCACCCACCAGCGCCCCAACGCGATTGTAATCGAGAGCCGGCTGACCAGGACCAGGTTCCGCATCATCGATTAAAATAGTAGCAACTGCCGGATTGAAATTCTTCTTGTCCCGCTGTTCCTGGATAGCCGCATTAATCCGCTCCAGCAACAAAACCAGAGAAGTCCCCGGCTGCTTATTGTGGATTTCCCGCTCAGTCTTCTGACACTCGCCCAAAAGAGACAGACTGTTAAAAACAGTGATATCCTTAGAGAGGACAGGCCGGTCGGCAAAAGGAATCAGCAGAACCGTGTCCCCCGGTTTATAATTGTGAGTGCCGGCTTGACAGTGCGCCCTTCGCTCCTTGGTGTAACCCGCCGCCGATTCCGAATTGTCATCAGCCCGAATGTGGATAACCGGCTGAGTGGTGAACTCCACCGCCAGACTCCCTCCCACAACCGCAACAGCCAAAACCACAGCCCCAAGAATAGCCGGCGATTTCCACCAAACTCTTTCTGGTTGGACGGGAAGGGGCGTATAGTACCTGCTCATAAAGGCATCTCCATGCGCTCGTTAAACAGGTATCGGGTGGCTCCCCCCGATTTATACAAAAGAGATAAAAAACTTAACAATCCCGGCGTAGGACAGGCGTCCCGCCTGTCCCCTGTCCCCTGTCCCCAACCCCTCCCGACTTTGGACCGGCATCCCGCCTGTCC
>CAZJNL010001363.1:0-1791 GCA_964546515.1 uncultured Oscillatoria sp. | reverse complement strand
TGGATTAGGACGCTTTGGTGACAGCTAGCTTCACCCTGTAGTCTGCCGGTTTGATTTCTCCACCAGCTAGGGGATAAGGCTGAACGTCCACCAATTGAATCGCATAATTCCCGCCAAATGTTTTAGTGGCTAACTTTGGATCTGCCGGGTCTAGGGTCAAGACAAACTCACTCAAATCTTGATTGTTTAGGACAAGATTGACCGCTATCGAGACTTTGCCAGCCGTGATGCAGCGGCGGGACAGCGCGAGTCTGACACAACTCTGAGAAATCGGACTTTTATTTTTTCTGAATTGAGGTGAGCAACCTGGCCAATTTTAAAATAAAACTCCTCGCCTAATTTAACGCGGGTTTTGCTGGAGGCGATCTCAAAATAAGCAGGCTTATTTCCTGCAAGCTGTGCGGGTTAAACTTTCGCAATAGCTGGCAAATTGACTGCCCAACTGGCAGCCGCGAGGGCCAATCCAGCAGCAGCCAGCCCTGTACCCAAATTCTTGAATTTTACAGTCCTAACTCCTGAACTTCAATGAAACGACCAACCGTTCCATCTCAACAGAAGGAGGCGCAGGCCGAGACAAGCCTCGCCCAACTGCCAGACCGAGCGAAGTGGCTAGATATTCCAAGTCGAACAGTGAGCGCAGCTGGTTCCTCAAGTCCGCCACCAGTGCGTCACGTTTTGCAGTTCTTCTTCAAAGCTGCGGTTTAAGGGCAGCAACCAATGGCAAGGGCCAGATTTTGAGGGGCGATGCTGGGTGGCACTTCCAGTGGGAGCTATAGTAAAATATATCTAAGAGCGGTTGAGAGCTCTATGAGGGAACTTCACCGCTTAACTCAACAACTCGGCGCATCGGAATCTATTTCTGCAGTTCAGAGGTGCGCCCCTAAGAGGATCTTATGAAACAACTTTACATCGCTTTTTGTGCGGCAACTTTATGGGCGCTGTGCTCTCCTGCCAGCGCCACGACCTACGTTAACCCAACTGGCAGCACTTCTTTGGTGCTGGCAGAAAGAAATAGCAATGCCGGTGGGTTTTATTTTACAACCTCTGGCGGGCGCGAGTTTTTGGGAGAGATTACCATCACGCGGAGAGACGGAACGCCAGGATCTCTCTACTACTACGGGACATTTCGCGACCGAACAATCGGACGCGGTTCGCCCATTAGCTGTTCGGGGGATATGACAATCGTCAGGCACACAGTGGGGCAGAGCACTACACTGGCAGCGGTGGTGACTTGGAAAGTCAAAGGAGGAAAAAACTGCCCGTCTGTCGGTCAAACCTTTAAAGTAAGTTTAGTAGAACCGCTGCCCCGCCCGGACGCCAAAGGAGATTACACACCCCAGAATGCCAATACTTGGGGGACCCAAACTGCAGGCACCGGCACCTGGCCTAAGTGGCGCGTCATCTCGCCTGATGGAGAGCTCAACTGCCGGCAGACGCCCAATGGAACGATTAAACAAGTGTACCGCGCTCAAGATACGGTCGTGCCAGAATTGCGTCAAGTCAATGCGATTGAAATTTCTGGCGGCTCTCCTTGGATGCTGACTAATAAAAACTGCTACGTTCGCGCTAATTCCGGCTACATTGAGCCAGTTTCTCTGCCCGAATAATCCCAGGCCATGATGCTGCAGGCGAATCCGTGAAGGGTTACACCCCACATTCGACCGTGCACGCCTCTTATATCATGTCCGGTCAATGGCCCGCAATTAATTTTTCTATCCCTCTCCCTCTTTCTTCTTCCTTCGGGCGCGTACTTGGCGCGTCCGCAGCTGCGGGCGATCCGTATGCCGTAGG
>CAZJNL010001362.1:0-1793 GCA_964546515.1 uncultured Oscillatoria sp. | reverse complement strand
CGTTAATCATGCCCAAGCGAATCGGGAGCATGAATTTGGGCGATTCGTAAGCCATCTGGAGGGGGCGCAGGAATTGATAGCCGGTTTTTTCAAATTCTGCCAAATTGATTTTGGCAACAAAGAATTTCATGTTTTGCCGGATGTAGGGGCGAAGCAGCTGCGACGCACCCTGCGGAATTCGGTAGCCGTTGCGCTGCAGCCAAGTTTCCAAACCGTCAGATTCCTTAGCGCTGAGAATTACGATATCATATTCTCCTACCGTGAAGCGAGCTTCTACCGTGACGCCCAAACTGCGGTCGTCTCGGCTGGATCTTGACGCGCCGGCTGTCGGTGCCGGCGGAGCAGACTCTGGCATTAACCGACGATTAATATCGCAAGGGTTTTCGTCAAAATATTCTACCAGTCGGGGCGCACTGAAGGCATCCAGGCGCTCAATAATTTTGGGGTCGCCAACGCGAACCTGCTCTTGCTTAAGCACCACAGGAACCGGCACGACAAGCGCAAAGTCTTTGACATCCCCTTGATAGTCATTCGCCATCGTTAAGATAGTGCGGCTGCCATCACGGGCGATAATGACTTGAGAAGCTTGGTTGTAAAGTTTGGTATCGGCTTTGGCGACATAGAACCCGCAAAAGCCCCAGGCATAGGGAGCGAAGCCAATAAAGGCTGCGAAAGCTACAATCAGGGTAAAAAAAATCCGAAACTGCTTCATGGAAACCTCTTCAAGGTAAGTGGGTGGGCGGAAATATCTGCGGCTGACCAATAAAATCTGGGCGATGACCAGATGAAGTCCAAAAGGACTGTCAGGGGTGAGAGGGCAAATAGCGCCCAGAACAGTGCTGTGGGAACGAAGAACTGATTGCGCAAGATAAAGGTTAGCACAGCGACGCACCCAGCCCAAATTAACCGGCTTGTTCGCGCATTTGGAATTGAGCGGGGATCGGTGAGCATAAATAGGGCAAACAGCAAAAGTGACCCGCTCATCAGTCGGTGGGCAAAGACATCCCATGTCCAGCCGAGCCAGAAATTGCGAATTGCTTCGAGTATAGCGTAAGAACCTAAAAAAGCAGCGGTTGTGTCCCACCGGCCCACCCGTTTCAAGATTGTACCGCCGGTGCCGGCAAATAACAGCGCATACCACCAATCATCCCCCCACTGTCCAGGCGAAACCCAGGCATCGGGGGTGAGGGTGAGGGCGGAAATGATGCCAAAATTAGCGGGATTAAAGAAATGCTTGCTGCCGGTTTTAAAAACAAATTTGCTCAAAATTGCCAGAGATCCGGCGATTGCCATTGTGGTATAATGGTCGCAGCGCAGCAGCAGGCAAAGACCTAAAGCCGTGATGCCGGCACTCTTGAGGGAATGCCAAGCCCAAGGGTTAGCTAATTCGGTTTCATGTGGGCAACTCTGTTGTTTTGCCAGCAGATTTTGCAGGTTTTGTGCTAGAATAGGCCAGATGGATGCTGCTAGCCACTGAGTCCCCAAGCAGGTTGCCATCACAACCAGCATCAAGTCAGGTCGCAGCGTCCAGTCCCTTGTGCCGATCCCCAAGATCAGGAACAGGGATAGGAACATAATTTGAAAGTCTCGCGCGTCTTGTAGCAGCATTGCCGGGGTATAAATATGCTGACATAGTTAAGCCTAACATAGCCCTGACAAGAAACGACAATAAACCAGGTTTATTAAAGAAACCTGGTTTCTAGATGTTCCGTTGATTTCCGATTTTGCGTAAAACCAGAGGTGCGGGGGCGGGTTTAGTCAGATTTTTCCTTGTGTGACAAATATTTCGGGTG
>CAZJNL010001361.1:0-1793 GCA_964546515.1 uncultured Oscillatoria sp. | reverse complement strand
GGTTCCGGTGTGGGTGTGGGTGTGGGTTCCGGTGTGGGTGTGGGTGTGGGTTCCGGTGTGGGTGTGGGTGTGGGTTCCGCACCTACAATGTAGTCAAATTTAATGACAGGAACTTGTTGGAGATACACTAAGGCTTGATAGATCAAAGCCGCTACCTCGCCACGGGTTGCCCCATTCAGAGGTTTGAACGCCTTCAAATTGGGGTAGTTTACCACCATCCCAGCGCCGGTGGCGATTTTTATTTTGTCCGTTGCGTAGCTGGGAATTTCAGCGGCATCTTGATAGAGTTCTGACAGGGTGTTGGGGGTGGATGTGCTGCTAGGAATCCCCAGACCGCTGACTAGGGAAACTAGGGCTTGCACCTTTGTGATAGGGTCTTCAGGGCGGAAGCGCTTATCGGGATAACCCGACAAAAACTCAGTTTCGTAAGCCTTTTGAATAGCAGCATATCCCCAGTGCTTAGAAAAAATATCTGCAAAGGAGACATACTTGCGCTGGGAAGAGTTCGGAAAGGCTTTTATGATGATGGCAGCAAACTGAGCCCGGGTCATGGCTTGGTTGGGCCGAAAAGTCCCATCCGGAAACCCGCTCACAATGCCATGCGCTGCTAAGCCTTCTATGAAAAGTCGCGCCCAGTGCTGTTGAATATCAGACAGTTGAGTGGAACTCGCTACCATATTTAAATCGCGCTCTACAAATAGGGGTGTCTGGAAAGCAAATTGACCGCTCTAATTAATGGGTTGCACCACGCGGTTGTTGCAATACTACCGGGATGAGTGATAGCTATCCGGATTTTTTTGCCTAGAAAGATTCGCCGAGATTTCCGGGTGCCGGTTGGCGTGCGTGCCTGGGTGCGTCAACCAGCGTATAAACGGTTTGTTATACGTCAAAGCGAAGCTTCAGGGTATCCCTAGGCGGCGCGATTACCGACTCAACAAATGCCGACACTGCGCCTGGATGAGCTGCGCCTGCATCTGGGCGACGCCCTACTCCTTAGCCGCACTGCCAATATTCCCAACCTGTCAGATAGAAACGCTCGCACCGTGAATGGTGAATATGTGCTGGTTGCTCTGAATATTTTTGCCAGTTACTTCACAAGCGTATCGGAAATGTTTAATTAATATTAAAGCGCCCAGTTTTCCTAAGTTTTGCCAGTCGGCAAGTGGGGGCGGGTTTATTAAAACCCTTCGCTGTGTCACAAATATTTCGGGTGAACCCGCCCCTACTCCCCCTGTTGGGAAATCTTGCGGTGACAGGCTCGAAGCCTGTCCCACAAGTCACCGGCTCGGTTTAGAGATAGGAGCGCCGATTGAACATATGCCAAATCCAGATGGCAATCAGCGCACCTAGGACAGCGACAAAAAGACCCGGAAGGCTAAACGCAGTCGCCGTTAGCTGGAGAGTTCCTGTTTGCACGAAAGTCATCAAGGTTCCCCCCACGAAAGCCCCGATAATGCCCAGGACGATTGTGGAAAGAATGCCACCCCCTTGATAGCCCGGATAGATGAGTTTAGCGAGGGCCCCGGCAAGCACCCCCAAAATAATCCAAGCAAGAATATTCATAGTTTATAATCCTTGACTGTCAGTCGCTAATGTTTCTCACATTTTCAAACTAGCACTGAAAGCTCCTAGGGAGCATCTGCCAAAGGAAATAGGCAGAAAGACAGAGTGCGGAGCCGATCTGAGAGTTGTCACCGGCGCGTAAGTAGGCCGGCATAATTAAGCCTAATATCATGTTTGGTAAATTGACCTAAAAAAAGACCCTCACCCCCATCCCCTCTCCCATTTTGGGA
>CAZJNL010001360.1:0-1794 GCA_964546515.1 uncultured Oscillatoria sp. | reverse complement strand
GAATTGCTTGGAGTTATAAGTAGCAACTTGAGTTATTATTATACCTCTGACGAGCGTTTTTGTCAAGGGGCAGAGCCAAAATTAAAAATCCTGAGCGAGCGATCGAACTATGGCCTCGACAATGCCGCCCTCATCATTTAACCGGCGCGGGCGCAGAAGAGCAAAACGCCCCCAGACCGGCACCGGGTCAGATCCCGTCAAAAAGCTACAACCGTCGCGAGTCGTTTCCCTGTCGCAGAGGAAAACAGTGTTGGATAGAAAACCGAGCCGGAGCGCTACCGGGCGAGTCAGTCAAAAGCGCAAGCGTTCCGCCCGCACCCAAAAGCAGCCGCAATCTCCCGCTCTAACCCCTGCAGTCGGGCTGGCGCAACGGATGAGACTGGTAGTGGTTTGGTTAATCTTAATGGCTGGCTCCCTTATGCTGGGTGCCAATGTCTACAAGCTGCAAGTCATTAAAGGTAAGGATCTCACAGAGCGAGCCCGGTATCAGCAACAAGTTTCCCACAAGCAGTTTGTCCCCCGACGCCCGATTGTTGACCGCCAAGGCCATATCCTAGCCATTGACCGGCCAGTGTACACGCTGTACGCCCACCCAGTACAGTTCAAAAAGCCGGCAGCTGAGATTGCGGCTGATCTGGCTCCGATTCTCAACCTAACTGCCGGCAAATTGCTCGATAAGTTCAGCACAGCTCCCAGCGGCATTTTGATTGCCGATTTCCTGCCCAAAGAAGTTGGCGATAACATCGTTAAGCTGAATCAGGATGGCTTAGAATTGACTAAGAAATTATCCCGCTTCTACCCCCACCAAGAACTGGGGGCAGAAATCTTGGGCTATGTGGATCTTGAGAATAAAGCGCAAGCCGGTGTGGAATACAGCCTGCGGGACTTGCTGGATCGCAACATAACGCCAGATCCAAGCCACCCCCTAGCAGCAACAGTCAAGCAAGAATCAATGGGGTTTTTACCCATTGACGACCTGCGCTTGCAGCTGACTATCGACACTCGCTTGCAACAGGCGGCTCGCTCAGCCCTGCAGCAAAAGATGAAGGAGTTCAGCGCCAAGCGAGGAACCGCTATCGTCATGGATGTCAAAGATGGTTCCTTGCTATCCCTGGTTTCAGAGCCTTCTTACGACCCTAACGAATATTATAAATTCAATCCGGAGGCATTTAAGAACTGGGCGGTTACCGATACCTACGAGCCCGGTTCCACCTTCAAACCGATTGTCGTCGCCATCGCCTTGGAAGCGCAAGCTATCCATACGAATAGCGTCTTCAATGACTCTGGGGAGATTTACATCGATGGCTGGCAAATTGCCAACGCTGACTACGAGTATGCCGGTGGGAGAGGCGCTCTGACTTTGAGCCAGATTCTGCAATACTCGAGCAACGTCGGCATGGTAGAAGTTGCGCAAGAAATGCGACCTAAGGTTTTCTACAGCTGGCTGGAACGCCTGGGGTTGGGCAACCAGCTCAGCGTTGACTTGCCCGGAGCAGGCACCAGCCTGATCGCGAGCCAAAATGATTTTATCGCATCGCGGATTAAGGCAGCCACCACCTCTTTCGGTCAGGGGTTTGCCCTCACCCCCCTGCAGCTGATCGAGATGCACGCCGCCCTGGCTAATGGCGGTAAACTCGTCACGCCCCACGTCGTGCGCGGGCTGTTCAGCAGTGCCGGCGAACCCTCTTGGACGCCTGAATTGCCGGCACCAACGCCGCTTTTCTCCCCGACAACCACTAAGGCGGTGCTGTCGATGATGGAAGCGGTAGTCAACGATGGCACCGGCAAGGCGGC
>CAZJNL010001359.1:0-1797 GCA_964546515.1 uncultured Oscillatoria sp. | reverse complement strand
CACCTCAGCTGAGTTTTGCAAAGAAAACTTGTCAGCAAAACCCAACCTTCGACCCACTTCCGCAAAGATTTCCCAGTCGGGGCGAGCAATGCCCTTGGGGGAGCGAAACGCCTCGCACAGCGTCACGCGGCGTTCCGAATTCGTCATCACGCCGGTTTTCTCGCCCCACTGCGCTGCCGGCAGCAAAACGTGGGCGTAAGCTGCAGTTTCCGTCGGGTAATAGGCATCTTGATAAACCGTAAACGGAGACTTGAGCAGGGCAGCTTTCGTGCGTTCTGCATCAGGCATGCTCACCACCGGATTTGTCGCCGCCACCCACAGGAAACCAACCTCGCCGGTTTCCAAACCCGTTATCATTTCCCAGGCGGTGCGGCCAATATTCGGCGAGATTTGACCGGCTTTCAGCCCCCAGAATTGCTCAACTTCCGCACGGTGTTGGGGGTTTTTCACCAAACGGTAGCCTGGAAGGAGGTTTGCCAAACCGCCAGCTTCCCGCCCGCCCATCGCATTAGGCTGGCCGGTGAGGGAAAACGGGCCCGCTCCGGGCTTGCCGATTTGGCCGGTCATCAGGTGCAGGTTGATGATGGTGCGCACCTTAGCGGTTCCTTCGGAAGACTGGTTGACGCCCATCGACCACAAGGACAGGACACGCTTGGACTCGCCCCAGTAACGCGCAGCCGTTTCCAACTCATCGAGGCGGATGCCGCATTTTTTTGACACAAGTTCCGGCGGATAGGAGCGAATCACCTCTGTATAGTCTGGGAAGTTCGCCGTGCATTTGTCAATGAATGCCGTATCCAGATAGCCCCAACGCACCAGCAGGTGAGCGATGCCGTTGAGCAAATCAATATCCGTTCCCGGTCGAATGGCTAAGTGCAAATCAGCGTCTTCAGCGGTGCTAGTGCGGCGCGGATCTACCACAATCATTTTAACATGTTTGTTCTTTTTGTGGTATTTGCGCAGTCGGTTGTAGATAATTGGGTGGCACTCAGCGGTGTTGGTGCCAATCAAAAAGGCGCCGTCGGTTAGCTCTAAATCATCGTAGCAGCAGGGGGGGCCGTCGGAACCGAAACTTTGAATGTAACCTGCCACTGCGCTGGACATGCACAAGCGGGAGTTGGCGTCAAAGTTATTGGTGCCCAAACAGCCTTTCATCAGTTTTTGGGCGATGTAGTAGTCCTCGGTTTGAAGTTGACCGGAACCGTACATGCAAATAGCGTCTGTTCCTTGGGTGAAGCGAACGGTTTGGATGCGATTGACGATGGCGTTCAAGGCTTCATCCCAGCTGACTCGCCGGAATTCTTCATCGAGGGAATTGCGCATCATTGGATGCAGGAGCCGGCTTTTGTCAATCGCCTCGGCAATTGTCGCGCCTTTGACGCAGACTAATCCCTGTGAGGAGGGATGTTCGCGGTCGCCTCTTACTTTCCAAATCGGATTTCCTTCAGCGTCTCGGTTAGTCGCCTTGCCAAGTTGGGCTGGGGGCGAGACTTCTAAACCGCAGCCGACGCCACAGTAGGGACAAAGGGTTTTCGTTGAGTCAGCCATAATTTCCGTCCTCAGTGCTTGGGGATATAAATGTTTATCTAAACGCCGGTTTCTTACTCGCCATCAACTTTGATGAGAGTGGTAGGGTGCGTTCCGCCTTATCGATTTCTCCAAAGCCGTCAGGTTGTCGCAGGCGGAACGCACCCTACAGTTCTCTGTAGCGGGTTTAATTGAGCGGTTTTTTTTGAAACCGCCCCCGTGAAGGAGCGCCAAGGAAAGAGAAGAGAGAGGATTTTACGCATCATTTTA